>DAOLZE010000048.1:0-12819 GCA_035426125.1 Rhodocyclaceae bacterium | reverse complement strand
CGAGATGTTCCTTGCGTTCCAGAAAATCGTTGAGAATCTGCTCGCGCTCGGCATCGCGGATCTTCTGCATGATCACCTGCTTGGCCGCCTGGGCACCGATGCGGCCGAAATCGACCGGCTCCAGCGTTTCCTCGATGTAGTCGTCCAGAGCGACATCGGGAATCTGCTCGCGTGCGTCGATCAAGCCGATCTGCTGTTCATCGTTTTCGACCAGTTCGTCCAACACCACCAGCCAGCGACGGAACGCCTCGAATTCGCCGCTCTCGCGATCGATCTCGACACGGACATCCGCCTCTTCATTGGTTTTCTTCTTGGTCGCCGAAGCCAGCGCCATCTCCAGGGCGGCGAAAACAATGTCTTTCTGCACGTTTTTCTCGCGCGACAGTGCATCCACCAGCAGCAGCAATTCTCGACTCATCGTGTAGTCTCCCGCAAATTCTTCAAATTCCAGATATTCATCTCAATACTTCGGCATCAGGCGCGCCTTATCGATCTGATCGAGCGGCACTTCGTAACTCGCCTCGCCAGCCTGCAAGCGTAATACGCCATCCTTGACGCCCGCCAGCACACCCTTGAAATTGCGCTGCCCGTTGAGTGGCAGACGTGTGCGTACTTGCGCTTCCTGTCCGGCGAATCGCTCAAAATCCGCCACTTTCTTGAGTACCCGGTCGAGTCCCGGCGTGGAAACTTCGAGGCGCTCGTAATCGATATTCTCAACAGCAAACAAACGCGCCAGATGGTTGCTGACGATCGCGCAATCGTCGATCATCACACCCTGCGGGCTGTCGATGAAAATACGCAGCACACGCACACGCGGACTTGTCTCGAGATCGACGAGTTCATAACCCAGCCCAGCGACCGCCTGTTCGATCAGTTCAACCAGTTGCATAACGTTCCGGAACTACAAATAAAAAATGGGCAAAATGCCCATCCTTGCTCATTCTCGCGGATTTGCCGACCACATCGGTCAGCCGATCGCAAAACGACGGAATCATACAGGAAGCGGCGGCTTGAAGCAAATCATTTCCTGCTGTCCTCCTGCGATGCACGCTGCAATCGCACGTTTGACGCACCAACGCACTGACGTCTTACCCGAACTGGGCAAGTTTGGTTTTATCTGCCCGATCATCAAATATAATGACGCTTGCTCCGCTAGACGTGACGCCCGGTTCCACCCTCACGCCTTTCTCGACCCCTCATCTCCGGCGCCTGCCGCGAGAGCTTCAGAAATTTTTTAGATTCGGAACGAGCGAAATGACCAATATGACCCAGGCCACCCAGACCGCCGCGCAGACTTTTCAGGACAAATTCGCCGAGATTACGCTTACGGTCGCAAAACCGATGTTTGACGAATTCTCTTTCGATGCGACCGCCAACGGTTATCCGGCCATAGTCGAAGAGTCCCGTGACAACAATGGCGACCCTTTTATCTCTATCCGCTTCATTCTGGATCGCAATGCAATACTGGGGGAGCACCCTGAAAACGAATGCCTTTTTGTACTCAAGGGTATCCTCGCCGAAAAGCAATTCGAAGTCAGTGCAGCCTACGATCAACGGCCAGGCAAGAACGGCCTGCTTTACGAAAAGCTCGAAACGCGCATGGCCAACCACACCATCATTGAAGACCGGCTGACAAAATTTCTCGAAGCTGCAATGGCCTCGCGCAAGCCTCCGGTGGCACCGAAACCGCTGGTCTCGCCGATCATCTGGAAAGCGCGAAACTAGAAATCACTTCCTGCGGAGCCTTTCCAGAAATACGCACTCCAGACTGACCCGAAGGAGAAACAAAGCTTCATGATGCGGCGATGAAGAGGGGCTGCCTGCAAATCTCAAGGGCAATCATTCATGACGACTGTGGACGAACCCGTTTCGCTGGTGTGAAGCATTGTGTTATTTCAGGAGTGGGTGATCTTGCGGAAGCTGCCTTGAATACCAGAGCGCAAGCTTGTGCCTCAAGCTTTTTTCGGCAACCTGATCCTCGGGTAAAGGTTGAATCACTTTGTCGTGAACCAGCAATCTATAGATATACAACAACTTCTCGCTCGCCGAGTCCGTTGCCTCAAACTCGACAACTCCTCGCCCTTCGGCATACCTGACCCCTGCCAGCAATGCGGCCTTGAACAACTCATGTTCATGCTTCAGCTTTTTCATGGCAACCTCCGAAGGCCTTTGTAGGCCCATTATTGCACTGCCTACCTCATGACAGCCAATAGACCATAGACAACATCCCTACCGAATAGCCAAGGAAAATCGCGCAGCAAGAGGCCTACTGCCAAGCATCTCAAACCAGGCATTGGGCTCACGGACAAGATCGAGTTCGAGAAAATACGCACCCGACGAATCTGGAACCGTGAGAGTAACGAGGAAGTCGAAGTGACCTGCCGTGATGGAGCAAGCCGACAAGGACGGTCAGTAACGACAGAGGAGGTACAAGTTGCGCTACCGTTACCGGAAGCTCCCTACACGATTGATATACTGCAAAGCGCCGATACAGGTAGCGTAATGCCGAATCCGTGCTTGTCGATTTTGCAAAAGCCGGGATGAATATTGTGACGCTTGCCGCCAAGCTGCAACGGGAGGAAACGCAATCCTTCAGGAAATTATGGAGCGGTCTGCTGGCTGTCATCGCGTCAAAAAGTGCTTCACCGGGCAAGCCGGTAAAACAGTAAGGAGACGACCCTGATGGAAACGAACAAGCTCGCTGACAACTCTCTGACACCCGATCTGCTGCGCAGGATGAATGCTTACTGGCAGGCCGCCAACTATCTGTCTGTCGGACAAATTTATCTCTACGACAACCCATTGCTGAAGCAGCCGCTCACGCTTGCACACATCAAGCCGCGGCTGCTCGGCCACTGGGGTACGACGCCGGGGCTGAACTTCATCTACGTGCATCTGAACCGGGTCATCAAGCAGCATGATCTGAATGTAATTTACATCACCGGCCCGGGACACGGCGGCCCGGGGATTGTCGCCAACACTTATCTGGAAGGCACCTACAGCGAGGTCTACCCGAACATCTCGCAGGATGAAGACGGAATGAAACGTCTGTTCAAGCAGTTCTCCTTTCCTGGCGGGATTCCCAGCCACATTTCACCGGAAACACCCGGCTCGATTCATGAAGGTGGCGAGCTGGGCTATTCGCTGTCGCATGCTTACGGCGCAGCATTCGACAATCCTGATCTGCTGGTGGCCTGCGTCGTCGGCGATGGCGAAGCAGAAACTGGTCCGCTCGCCACGAGCTGGCATTCGAACAAATTCCTCAACCCGGTTCACGATGGTGCAGTACTACCCATCCTGCATCTGAATGGCTACAAGATAGCCGGACCCACCGTGCTGGCCAGAATTCCTCATGACGAGCTGGCAGCGCTGTTTCGCGGCTACGGCTACACACCATATTTTGTCGATGGAAATGATCCGCTGGAGATGCACCAGCGCATGGCTACGACACTCGACTGCGCAATCAAAGACATCCAGCGCATCCAGCGCGACGCCCGTGAGCATGGGTTCACAGAACGTCCACGCTGGCCGATGATCATCCTGCGCTCACCGAAAGGCTGGAGCGGTCCGAAAGTGGTCGATGGCAAACAGACCGAGGGCAGCTTCCGCTCTCACCAGGTCCCGATGGGCGACATGCGTCATCCGGGACACGTAAAGGTTCTGGAAAAGTGGATGAAGAGTTATCACCCGCAGGAGTTGTTCGACAAGACCGGCAGACTTATTCCTGAACTCGCCGAACTGGCTCCGCAAGGTACACGCCGCATGGGTGCCAACCCACATGCCAACGGCGGCCTGCTGTTGCGCGACTTGCGCCTGTCTGACTATCGCGATTATGCGATTGCCGTTCCTCAACCCGGCGCAGTGATCGGCGAAGCCACCCGCAACCAGGGTGAGTTCATCCGCGACGTGATAAAACTGAACCCGCAAACCTTCCGTATTTTCAGTCCGGACGAGACAGCCTCGAACCGCTGGGGTGCCGTATTCGAAGTGACGAATCGTTGCTCGACCGCAGAAATCATTGCCAGCGACGACCACATCGCACCAGATGGCCGAGTGATGGAAATGTTGAGTGAGCATCAATGCGAAGGCTGGCTCGAAGGCTACCTGCTCACCGGCCGCCATGGTTTTTTCTCATGCTACGAAGCCTTCATTCACATCATCGATTCGATGTTCAATCAGCATGCCAAATGGCTAAAAGTGGCAGGTCAGATTCCATGGCGACGACCAATCGCTTCATTGAACTATCTGCTTTCGTCGCACGTCTGGCGGCAGGATCACAACGGTTTCAGCCATCAGGATCCAGGATTCATCGACCACGTCATCAACAAGAAAGCCGAGATCATCCGCGTCTATCTGCCACCCGATGCCAACACGTTGCTTTATGTGACGGACCAGTGTCTGCGCAGCCGTAACTGTGTGAACGTGATCGTCGCCGGCAAGCAGCCTGCGCCGCAGTGGCTCGACATGGACGCTGCCATCAAGCATTGCACTGCCGGCATCGGTATCTGGGAATGGGCAAGCAACGATCGAGGAGAACAACCGGATGTTGTGATGGCCTGTGCCGGCGATGTACCGACGCTGGAAACTCTAGCGGCCGTGAAGTTGTTGCACAAACATTTCCCCGAACTGAAGGTGCGCGTGATCAATGTGGTGGACCTGATGACACTCACAACGCAAGACGAACATTCTCATGGTTTGAGCGACAAGGACTTCGATGTACTGTTCACCAAGGACAAACCGGTTATCTTCGCCTATCACGGTTATCCATGGCTGATTCACCGGCTCACCTATCGCCGCACCAACCACAGTAACCTGCACGTGCGCGGCTACAAGGAAGAAGGCACGACCTCAACACCATTCGACATGGTGGTGATGAACGACATGGACCGCTTCCACCTGGTTGGCGATGTCATCGACCGCGTGCCGCAGCTCGGTCCTAGCGCGGCTTATGTCAAGCAGGATATCCGCGACAAGCTGATCGAACACAAGCAATACATCGCGGAGCACGGCGAGGATCTACCGGAGATTCTTAATTGGCGATGGAAAGGCGACGACTCAAAGCGAAAGCGTTAGTATTCGCGGAATATCCTGCTCCATATCGGAGGATTCGTTGAGTCGATCTTCACTCAGACGCTGATCATTCACCTCATCCGCACCAACGAGACTCCGTTCATCCAGAGCCAGACCAGTTGGCCGCTGATTATCATGATGGCGATGGCGATTTCTGATTGGCTACCTTGCGGTGAAATCATCTGCCGGAGACGATGGTGCCAGCAAGGCTGCATCCACCAGTACATCGACCCCCGCAGCAGGAGTAACCGCCCGTGCAGGAATATTTTTGCCATCGCGCCAGTCGGTGATAGCACCGCGTTTACTTTCACCACTGACTAAAAATATCGCCCTCCGGGTACGGCTCAGGCGCGCTGCGGAGAGTGACACTCGCTCAGGCGGCGGTTTGGGTGCATCGAATACCGCCAGAGCGTCCGGCGACTGTGGCGAGCTATCCCAGTCGTGTCCGGGGAAAAGGCTTGCCGTGTGCCCGTCCTCGCCGATCCCGAGTAGAACCAGATCAAATTCACCGATAGTTCGCAAAGTTTCTACATACGCGCTGGCCGCTTTGTTTGCGCCGAGTTCCGCAGGGATGACGTGTAATTGAATTATGGGAATGGGTACGTGATCAAGCCAAGCCTCCCCGGCCATGCGGGAGTTGCGCGCCGCATCTGCTGGCGGAAGACAACGTTCGTCAGTGAAATAGATGTGCCAGGCAGACCAATCCGTATTAGCCATGCGTAGTCCCGCATAAACTCCGCGCGGCGTGTTTCCGCCGGCAAGTACAAGATGAAATTTTCCGCGTTCGTGTATGGCTTGAGAAGCGCAATCGAGAATTTTCTCGCAGGCCGCTTGTTGCAGTGACTGCGTATCGGAATATGCACGCCAGCGGCAAACTATTGGAGCTGCTGGATTCATCTATTTATGTGTTATTTGGCAGACAGCGTGCTACGTCTGTAATATAAATCGCGCATGGTGAATTTCTCTCGTGCAACAGATAGAAATGCTCTGCGCATGGCCTCATGCGCCCTTTTCTTTTATTGGATTATGCCAGCTGCACACATCCGCAATAATCCGATCGGCCTCGGGTGGACCCCATGTGTTCGGTGGGTACTCAATTATTGGTGACTGATTTCCGAGGATTGGATCGATGATGCGCCAGGCTTCCTCAACGGCGTCATAACGGGTAAACAGCGAAGTCTCACCGCGAATGGCGTCGCCGAGCAGACGCTCGTAGGGTGGCATTTCGTCGCCGGGGCGATGGCGCACAACAAGTTCTACCTTTTCGCCAACCATGACCTCTCCAGGTGCTTTATGCCGTGCTCCGGCGGAGATAAGAACATCCGGACTGAGACGAAAGCGGAAATAGTTCGAATCCTCAGGTCCAATTTCGTCAAAAACTATTTGTGGTGGACGCTTGAGCTGAACCAGCACTTCATTGGCTGTTACGGGCAGATTCTTCCCCACCCGGATGAAGAAGGGAACGCCCGCCCAACGCCAGGAATCGATATGCAGACGCAGCGCGACGAAGGTCTCGACCTGTGAGTCAGGCGCTACACCCACCTCGTTACGATAGCCACAGAATTGCCCGCGCACCACATCGGCCGGAGTAGGCGATCGAACGGCCTTGAACAGTCGAACTTTTTCATTACGCACCGCCTCCGGATCGTCACTGACAGGAGCGTCCATGGCGAGCAACGCCAATACCTGCAGCATGTGGTTCTGCACCACGTCGCGAATAGCGCCAACCTCTTCATAGAAACGTCCACGCCCCTCAACCCCGAAGCTCTCGGCCAGGGTGATCTGCACGCTCGCCACATAGTTACGGTTCCAGATCGGTTCGAGAAATGAATTGGCGAAACGAAAGTAGAGCAGATTCTGAATCGCTTCCTTGCCGAGGTAATGATCGATGCGGCACACCGCTGACTCGGGGAAGAATTGGTGAATCAAGTGATCCAGTGCTTGCGCCGAAGCGAGGTCGCGGCCGAAGGGTTTTTCGACGATGATACGTGCATTTGTTGTGCACCCACATTTGTTAAGGCCTTGTATGACGGGCGCAAACATACCGGGCGGAATCGCCAGATAATGCAGTGGTCGCTCAACGCCCTCCAGTGTCTGGCGCAGGTGGACGAATGTTGCATCATCGCGGTAATCGCCATCGACATATTGAAGCCGGGCAGAGAGCTTGACGAAGGCCTCTGGGTCGAAGTCGTCGTTCTGTTCGAGACTCGCACGTGCGCGCGCCTGAAATTGCTCGAGACTCCATCCGGATCTGCCGACACCGATGACCGGCATATCGAGACGGCCGCGCCGAGCCAACGCCTGCAATGCCGGAAATATTTTCTTGAAGGCCAGATCGCCGGTGGCACCGAAGAAAACAAATGCGTCTGAAGGAAGGATCTCTGTCATTTCTGCCCTGCCTGCTGGTCGGGAATTATTTCGCTGTGTCCGCCGAACTGATGACGCATGGCTGATAACACCTTGTCGGCGAATGTCGCCGCGCCACGTGAACTGAAGCGTTCAAAGAGCGCCGCGCTGAGTACGGGAACAGGAACCGCTTCGTCAAGAGCGGCGGCAATGGTCCATCGTCCTTCTCCAGAATCCGATACACGGCCGGCGTAATTCTCCAAGTCCGGAGCATCGAGGAGCGCTTTGGCGGTGAGGTCCAGCAACCACGAATCGATGACGCTGCCACGGCGCCAGAGCTCAGTGATCTCGGCCAGATCAAACTCATACTGGTAAAACTCCGGGTGACTCAGTGGTGTCGTCTCGGCATTGGCATCACGCGTTCGTTTGCCGGCGTCGGCGTGGCGCAAAACGTTCAGGCCCTCCGCATACGCTGCCATCAAGCCATACTCGATCCCGTTATGCACCATCTTGACGAAATGGCCGGCGCCATTGGGTCCGCAGTGTAGATATCCTTGCTCTGCTGATCCACTGCCCGCTTTTCTGCCGGGGGTAGGCGATGCAGCAGCAACGCCGGGAGCAAGAGCAGCAAAGATCGGTGTGAGATGCTGGACGATATTTGGCTCACCACCGATCATCAGGCAGTAGCCGCGCTCAAGCCCCGCGACGCCGCCGCTGGTGCCAACATCCAGGTAATGAATTCCGCGTGGTTGCAACTCGGCGGCGCGTCGAATGCCGTCGCGATAATAGGAATTGCCACCATCAATGACGATGTCCCCCGCCTGGAGAAGCGGTGCCAACAGCGCGAGTGTCTGATCGACGATGGCCGCAGGCAGCATCATCCATATCGCGCGTGGCGTTTTCAGTTGTCCGACCAACGCCTCGATTGATGTCGCGAGTTCAACACCTTTTTCTTTGGCCCGCGCACCCGCCTCGGCGTTTGGATCGAAGCCAACCAGACGATGTCCGTTGCGCAGAATCCGTTGCGACATGCTTGCGCCCATGCGCCCCAATCCGATCATGCCAAGTTCCATTGCATTACTCATATCGTTTGCTCCTTCGCTTGTGATTAACGCTGCCACAAGATGCGCCCCAGTTCCAGAGGAATCGCCACGCCGGAGTGCTGCGGTATGACACGCGCCGTATAGTCCGCTGCCGATCGGCTTGCCAGCGCCGATGCACGGTAGACGCAGTAGCTTGTCACGCCCGCCGGTGGCTGCACACGTGTCATCTCCAGGCGCACTGCCGCGCTCCCGCTGCACTTATTGGCATACAGCTCCACCCGCACGGCATCCGGATCGAGATCATTGAGATGTAGCTGCACCTCAAACATATGTTGATCGTTTACCGTATCAACCTTGAGTTCGCCAAAATGCAGCGCGGACCATCCCCGTTCGATGGCACGCTGCCATTCAGCCATTTCGACACCGAATGCGCCTTTGTTGGCAACGCGCTCACGATACGCAATAGCTGCTGGCAGGTAGTGTTGTTCGGTGTATTCACGCACCACACGATTCGTCGAAAAGTGTGCTGTCAATTGCGCCATGCTGGCTCGCATCCGCGCCACCCAGGCGGCAGGAATCCCATTCGCATCGCGCGCATAAAATTCGGGAATCACCTGGTGTTCAAGCAGGTCGTAGAGCGCCTCGGCTTCGACTGCATCCCAGGCCGGATCGTCGCCATGCTCCTGGCCGTCTCCCAGTGCCCAGCCGACTTCCGGCGTATAGGCTTCCGCCCACCAGCCATCCAGTTCCGACAAATTGATACCGCCATTGACGAGCACTTTCATACCGCTCGTTCCGCTGGCTTCCCAGGGTCGGCGGGGTGTATTGAGCCAGACGTCTACGCCCTGCACCATATGTTCGCTGAGGAGCATGTCGTAATCACTGAGGAAAATCACATGCTGGCTAGCCTCGCTGCGTCGGATGAAATGCGTCCACTGCTGTATCAGCGCCTGACCTGCCTGGTCTTCCGGATGCGCCTTGCCAGCAAGAATGAGTTGCAACGGGCGCTCTGGATTGTTTAACAAGCGCAACAATCGCTCCGGGTCATGGAGCAGCATATTGGGCCGTTTATAGGTCGCGAAACGACGCGCAAATCCCAGCGTCAACACCCTTGGATCGAAGCGCAGCTTCGCTGCCCCGACTTCTTCGGGTGACGCACCAGAGGCGTCCAATTGCCGCGACAAGCGCTTGCGAACATACTCGACAAACGATTTTCTGGTAGCGCTGCGAAATTGCCACAGCTTGCTATCAGAGATACTGCGGATCTTCTGTTCCAGCTCCTCCGTCGTCCCCAGCCAGCGATCCTTGCCACACACCTCTGTCCATAGATCGTCCGCCTCTACCGAATCCCAGGTCGGCATGTGCACGCCGTTGGTCACATGTCCGACCGGTACCTCGCCTGTCGGCCAGCGCGGAAAGAGCGGCTCGAACAGGTGACGACTCACTCTGCCATGCAAGCTGCTCACACCATTTACCGCCCCGCTGCCACGGACGGCGAGATAGGCCATATTGAAATTTTCCGAGTCATCATCAGGGTTTTGTCGCCCGAGTGACAGTAGATCGTGCAGCGTAATGCCGAGTTTCTGTTCAGCATAACCACGCAGATATTGCCCAATGAGCGCCGGCGCGAAACGGTCAAAACCGGCGGCCACCGCCGTGTGTGTGGTAAAAAGATTCCCCGCCCGGGTAACGGCTAGCGCGACGTTGAAAGGCTGACCGGTCTCTGTCATGAAGTCCCTGGCACGTTCCAATACGGCGAAGGCAGCATGCCCTTCATTCAGGTGACAGACTTCCGGCTGAAGTCCGAGTGCACGCAGCAACCGCCATCCACCCAAGCCGAGAAGCATTTCCTGCTTGAGTCGCAACTCCGGCCCTCCGCCGTAAAGTTCGCTGGTAATGCCGCGATGCGCAGGAAAATTCGCCACATCATTGCTGTCCAGCAGGTACAACTTCACGCGGCCAACCTGAACCTGCCAGGTGCGCAACCAGACCGAATAGCCAGGCAAGACGATCTCTAGCCGCAGCCACTCACCGTTTGGCTTGCGCAAGGGTCTGATCGGCATTTGCCCTGGGTCGTTATACGGATAAAGAGCTTGTTGCGCGCCCTCCCGGTCAAGCACCTGACGAAAGTAGCCCTGCTGGTAGAGCAGCCCGATGCCGATCACCGGAACTCCCAGATCGCTGGCCGCCTTGAGCTGATCGCCGGCGACATTGCCCAGTCCTCCGGAATAGATCGGGATCGCTTCGCTCAACATGAACTCCATGCTGAAATATGCGACACAGCTCAGCGGCGATTGCGCATGGTTCTGTTGAAACCACACGGGTTGGGCCGCCTCGCGCGTCTTGGCGTGTATCAGGTCATCGACCTTTTTGCGGAAGAGAGGATCGGCCAGCACATGATCGAGCCTTTCCCGGGAAACGGTTTGTAGCACGTCACAAGGATGATGCGTTTGTTCCCACAGCAGCGGATCAAGTTCCCGCCATATCGCATCGCTGGCATGGTCCCATGACCAACGCAAATCCAGCGCCAATTCGGTCAGCGCATCGAATCCCTCGACATCAGTGGGCAGCAAACGGTTTAACGAACGGTCGACACTCATCTGGTTACTCATGATTTCTCCGCCAAAGCATCGCTGACAATGATCTGCGCTTCCTCCAGGATGCGCTGCAGATGGTCTGCACCGAGGAAACTCTCTGCATAAATCTTGTAGATACTCTCAGTACCAGACGGCCGCGCCGCAAACCATCCGCTGGCGGCGTTGACCTTCAAACCACCGATGGGAGCGCCGTTGTCCGGCGCATTGGTGAGTACTGTCTGGATTTTTTCGCCTGCCAGTTCGGTGAGCTTGACCTGCTGAGGTGAGAGTTTCGCCAGCAGTTGCTTTTGATCCGGCGTGGCGACCGCCTCGATGCGGTTATAAACAGGCTCGCCGAACTCGTGCGTGAGTTCGCGGTAGATCTCGCCGGGATCGCGCCCCATCCGCGCAGTGATCTCTGCCGCCAGCAAGGCCGGAACCATTCCATCCTTGTCCGTCGTCCAGACGCTGCCATTCAACCGGGCAAAGCTGGCACCTGCGCTCTCTTCACCAGCGAAGCCAAGCGAACCGTCGAGCAGGCCAGAGACAAACCACTTGAAGCCGACAGGCACCTCATACAGCTTGCGGCCAAGCTTCGCCGTGACGAGATCGATCATCCGGCTGCTAACGAGCGTTTTGCCGACTGCCGCTGACTTGCTCCAGTTCGGTCGGTGCTGGAACAGATAGAAAATAGCGACGGTCAGATAATGATTTGGCGGCAACAGACCCGCGCCCGGAGTAACAATGCCATGCCGATCGTGGTCGGTATCGCAAGCGAAGGCAATATCGAACTGGTCCTTCAGTTTGATCAGGCGCTGCATCGCGTAAGGCGACGAAGGGTCCATGCGAATGCGGCCATCCCAATCAACACTCATGAAGCGAAAGGTCGAATCGACTTCCTCGCTGGCCACGCTCAGATCGAGGTGATACTGCTCGGCAATCCGGTTCCAGTAGTGCACCCCAGCGCCACCGAGTGGGTCCGCACCCATGCGAATTCCAGCCGCGCGAATCGCCTCCATATCGAGCACATTGCCGAGATCGTTAACGTAGGTGCTCAGAAAATCGTGCGGGTGGGTAGTCGAAGCGTGACGTGCCTTGTCGAAAGAAACTCGCTGTACACCGCGCAGGCCGTCTTGCAGAAAGGCATTGGCCTGTTTTTCGATCCAGGTGGTGACAGCGCCATCCGCCGGACCACCGTGCGGCGGGTTGTACTTGAAGCCGCCATCTTCCGGTGGATTGTGCGACGGCGTAATGACAATGCCATCAGCCAATCCGGTCTTTCGTCCACGGTTATAGGTAAGAATCGCGTGAGAAACCACGGGGGTCGGCGTGTATTCGCCGTCCGCCGACATCATCACCTCCACGCCATTTGCAGCCAGCACTTCCAGTGCGCTGGCAAAGGCCGGTTCGGATAACGCGTGGGTATCGATGCCGATGAATAATGGACCATCGATGCCCTGTTGCTTGCGGTACAGGCAAATCGCCTGGCTGATCGCCAGCACATGCGCTTCGTTGAATGTTTTGGTGAATGCCGAACCACGATGGCCGGAGGTGCCGAATGCCACGCGCTGCAATGGATTCGCAGGATCCGGCACTTCGCTGTAATAGGCGGTGACAAGTCTGGCGACGTTGACCAATATTTCTGCGGGCGCAGGTTTCCCGGCCAACGGGCTGATTTTCATGGTCTGCGTCATTTTGCACCACCTGCATCACCTGCGCCGGCTGTCGGGTTTGTGGAATGACGTGCAATTTGTGTCTTGGCTGCGGCAACGACACGCGCGGGC
>DAOLZE010000047.1:0-12821 GCA_035426125.1 Rhodocyclaceae bacterium | reverse complement strand
CGCAAGGTCAGGCCGCTGGTCGCCTCGCCCTCGATCAGCGCCAGCCCGCGTCCCTGGCGTCCCTGGCGCAATTGTGCCGAGCTCGGCATGTCCGGCAGCAACTTGCCGAAATCGGTGGAACTGCTCGCCAGCACCCGACCTGAAGCAGAAAACAGGGTTGCCGTTTGCGCGCCGCTCTGTTCGCGCAAACGGTTCAGCCGGGTTGACTGCATCGCTCCGGAATCACCGAGTTCCAGCGCCATGTTGCGTGCCTGTCCGGTCAGTTCGGCGAGCTGGCCATCGAGCACGTTGCGCGCCAGATCCAGACCGCCTTCCAGCGCGCTATCAACACGCACATCGAACCATGATTCGATGCTATTCATAACAAACTGCATCGATACGGCATATACCAGAACACCCGGCAATACCGCCATCAATGCCAGAATCGCCAGCAGACGCGACTTCAGGCGTGCGCCAAATACCCCATTGCGATGTTCACGGCGCAAGGCCAGTAACTGCACGATGACCAGCAATAGCAGCGCAATCACGACAACGGCATTGAGTCCCATCAGCAATGGGTAGTTGTGGGCGAAGAGCGCCGTATTGGCGCTTGCCGATGTCAGCAGCAACAGCAGAATGGCGCCGACCACGGTAACCACCAGCGCGGCGATGATTACATAGGTCTTCATTTCGCTTCGCGCTCGCTGGACGTCGCCATCGTCGCCGTGGGGGCCACAAATTGCCAGCGCAATACTTTCGCTTCGATTTCCCAGTCCTTGTTGGCAATCGCGTCGATCTGCAACGGCTTGGGCAATTGTTGACGATCCAGAGTCAGGCGCAGAGCCACCTGATAGGTTTCCCCGGGCTTCAGTTCTTTTTTGTCGGCAATCGGCAAGGCTGCGACACGTCCCAATACATGCAAGGCCTCACTCAGCGTCGCGAAGTTCTGATGCAGAGCGCCACCGCTGGAAAGTCGATATTGACGCGTCAGCGGGATGTAGGCGAGGCGATAGTTGATGCTGCGTCCGGCGATATGCTCGCCGGGCCAGAACCAGCGATTACGTGTGATTTCAAGTTCAAGCACAAAGTACAACGGCACGCCACGCGCCACAGTTTCTTCGATGTGACTGCCAAGATCGATGTTGAATTCTGCCGACAGGGCATAGGCGTCTTCGTCGCTGCTCAGTTTTCCCCAGGCAGGTTCGATGCTGCCGGCCCATGCCGTGCCATCCGCAATGCACAGACCAAGCAGCAACATCGCGACCAGTGCAAGCAGGCCGCGTCGCGCAAGGTCAGATGCGTTTCTGCAAAAGGGCATAAAAAAAACCGTCATGTTCTGGTTGCGGAATCAGCTGCAGCGCGTCATTCCCTGCAACATGCTCTGTGCCATCCCAGACTCCACCGCCCAGCGGCAGGCATTGTGCATCGGCATGATCTTGCATGAAGGCGGCAAGCTGCGCGGTATTTTCTTCAGGAAACAGCGAGCAGGTACAGATCAGCATTCTGCCACCTGGCGCCAGCACACGCCACAATGCAGTGAGGATTTCGCGCTGACTGCGCGCAAATTTTCCGATATCGGCGGGACGGCGCAACCATTTGCTGTCGGGATGACGGCGCACCACGCCCGATGCAGAACAGGGAACATCGGCGAGAATACGCTCGAATGGTCGACCATCCCACCACTTGTCCGTTTTCCGGCAATCGGCTGCCATGACTCTGGCATTCAAACCGAGACGCCGAAGATTTTCCTCAATGCGTGCGGTGCGCAGCGGATCAAGGTCGAGCGCGAGCAAATCGATATCAGCAATTTCCAGCAGATGTGCAGTTTTGCCGCCGGGTGCAGCACAAGCGTCGAGCACACGCTGGCCGTGTTGCACGTCGAGCAGCGATGCTGCGCGCTGTGCGCCCCAGTCCTGCACCGAGACAAGGCCATCGAAGAAACCCGGCAGCTTGTCCACGCCCTGCGGACGTTCGAGCAGGATGGCCTGCTCATCAAGACAGCGGGCAGCAATCCCGACCGCGTCGAGGCGTGCCAAATAGGCTTCGGCTGTGCCGCGACGAAGGTTCACGCGCAGCGTCATTGGTGGATGCGCATTTCCGGCAGCGAGAATTTCCTGCCATTGCAGCGGATATGCCGAGCGAATTTTGTCGATCCACCATTGCGGATGCTGGTGAAAGGCCAATGGGTCGGCATTGGCCGCCGCCAACAGGCTGCCCCCCTGACGCAATCGCGTGCGCAACACGGCATTCGCCAGCGCCTTGAATTGACCGCGACCGATGGTAGCGGCTGCCGAGACCGCCTGATTCACGGTGGTATGCGCCGCTGCCGGTCGTGCCTCTAATTGATATAGCGCCGCCAGCAGCAGACCGCGCAGCAAGGGCTTGTCACCTTCGTCGTCGAGCGCCTCGCGCAACAGATGTCCCAGCAAAAAATCCCCGCGCCCATACTGGCGCAAGGCGCCATACGCCAGATCCTGCACGGCGCCACGTTGCGCAGGACTCAGCGACTGAGCCTGCCAGCAAACGGCCAGCGCCACATCGAGATTGCGTCCGCCAATCACGCTGGCAATCACTCCGGCCGCTCGCAACAGGGCGAAGGCCAGCGAGTCGGGTGCGAGTGGTGGGAGTTGCTCGGTTCTATGCTTCATCGGCGCGCATCGTAACAAATCCACTGCTGCGCCTGCCGATTATTTGCAGTCTTCCTGCGAGAATCAAACCATCGCGCGCAATCGCGCCACGCGTTCCTCGGTCGGCGGATGGGTGGCGAACAGGCCGGCGATGCCGCCGCCGGAGAGCGGATTCATGATCATCATCTGTGCAGTTTCCGGATGTGCCTGGGCTGGCGCCATAGGAATTCCGCGCGCGTAGGCATCAATTTTCGTCAGGGCATCGGCCAGCGCATTTGGATCGCCACAGAATTCCGCGCCGCCGTGGTCGGCTTCGAACTCACGGGCACGCGAAATCGCCATCTGGATCAGGCCGGCGGCGAGCGGGGCAAGAATCGCCACGAGAATGCCCATCAACGGATTGGAACGTCCCTCCGAATCGCGTCCACCGAAAAACATGGCGAAATTTGCCAGCGCCGAAATTGCGCCGGCCATCGTTGCCGCAATCGTCGAAATCAGGATGTCGCGATGCTGGACATGCGCTAATTCATGCGCCATGACGCCACGCAGTTCACGCGCTGTGAGTATTTGCAGGATGCCGCTGGTGGCGGCGACGGCTGCGTGCTGCGGATTGCGGCCGGTGGCGAAGGCATTCGGCTGCGCCTCGTCGATGAGGTACACACGCGGCATCGGCAAGTCGGCACGGCCGGCCAGATCGCGAACGATGTTGTAGAGATATGGCGAGGATGCTTCGTCGACTTCCTGCGCGTTGTACATGCGCAGCACCATTTTGTCGGAAAACCAGTAGGCGAAGATGTTCATCCCGCCGCCAAGCAGTAGCGCCAGCAACATCCCCTGCGCACCGCCGAGCATGCCGCCGATCGCGCCGAATAGCGCAACGATGGCCGCCATCAGAATCGTCGTCTTGAGCCAGTTGCCGAGCATGGGGGTTCCTCCGGAAACGAATCGTCTATTAGATGAGGGTCAGACGAAAAAAATCAATCGGTACTGAAGTGTGCACCGGCGGCGAGAGGAAAGCCGCGCAGAAAGTCGCCACTGCCGAGACGCTTGCCACCGGACTTCTGCAACTCGTCGAGGCGCAAAGCCCCCCCTCCGCAGGCCACCGTAATTCCTTGCTCATCGGCGGCAAGTACCGTGCCGGGTTCGCCGTTGCCGATGGTCGGGGCGGCGCGCCAGATTTTCAGCGTTGTGCCGTTACACACTGCGCTGGCGCCGGGAAAGGGATTGAAGGCGCGCACCTGGCGGTCGAGTTCCATGGCGGGGCGGCGCCAGTCGATGGTAGCTTCATCTTTGGAAATTTTTGTTGCGTAGGTCACGCCATCGGCAGGTTGCACGACCGGCCGCAGGCTTTCGAAGCGGCCCAGCGCATCAACAATGAGTCGTGCGCCGAGGACGGCGAGCTTGTCATGGACAGATACGGCATTGTCATCGGCGTTGATTGACAGCGCTTCGCCGAGCAGCATGGCGCCGGTATCAAGCCCGGCGTCCATCTGCATGATGGTCACACCGGTGGTCGCATCGCCGGCTTCGATAGCGCGCTGGATCGGTGCTGCGCCACGCCAGCGTGGCAATAGCGAAGCATGAATATTGATGCAGCCGAGCCGCGGCAGATCGAGCACAGCCTGCGGCAGGATCAGGCCATAGGCCGCCACCACCATGATATCAGCGTTCCCTGCGGCGACATGGATCGGCGCATGTGTTGCCGGATCCTTGAGGCGCTCCGGCTGATATAGCGACAGCCCATGTGCCTGGGCAAGGCGCTTGACGGCGCTCGACTGCATCTGCATGCCACGCCCGGCAGGCCGATCCGGCTGAGTAAGTACCAGCGGCACGGAATGGCCGGCATCAAGAATGGCTTGCAGGGCCGCAGCCGCAAATTCCGGTGTGCCGGCAAAAATGACGCGCATCAGGCGATCACCCGCGCGTGCTTGGTCAGCCTGGTCTTGATGCGCGTCTGCTTGAGTCGCGACAGATATTCGACGAACACCTTGCCGTGCAGGTGATCGATCTCGTGCTGGATGCAGATGGCAAGCATATCCTCGGCGTCGAGTTCGAAGGGTTTGCCGTCGAGATCGAGCGCACGCACGCGCACCTTCGCGCTGCGCCTGACGATTTCGTAGATACCGGGGATTGACAGGCAGCCTTCTTCGCCTTCGCATTCGCCTTCCCGCGTGACGATTTCCGGATTGATCAGGGTCAGCAAATGCGATCGATCCTCTGAAATATCGATGACGATCAACTGAATATGGCAGTCGACCTGGGTCGCCGCCAAACCGACGCCCGGCGCGGCATACATGGTCTCGGCCATGTCGGTGGCAAGTCGGCGAATCGATGCGTCGACGCGCTCGATTTTCTTCGCCCGGGTATGCAGGCGTGGATCTGGATAACGAAGGATGGAAAGTTGCGCCATAAATAACAGAGTTGCCTATTGCTGAAAAAAATGTTGCTGGATTAGGCCATTACATGCAAAATCTTATGTAGACTCGCAGTTAATAGTATGAACACGACCAACAGAGGTGTCACGATGACAACGTTCAGAACGACCGTAAGTGTGCAAGCCCGCATTATATCTGTGCTGTTCCTGGCTTGTTCAGGCCTGTTGGGCATAGCGCCCGCAGCGGCCCTGGCCGAGCAGACAGCGGTGCCTGAACTGGCTTTGACCGACAATCCTCCGGATCGCCATGTCGTGGTGCGCGGCGATACGCTGTGGGGAATCTCGGCAATGTTTCTCAAGGAGCCCTATCGCTGGCCGGAAATCTGGCGCCTGAACAAGGAGCAGATCAAGAATCCCCATTGGATATATCCAGGCCAGATCGTGATCCTCGATCGTAGCGGCAGCCAGCCGCAACTCAGGATTGCGCGTATACACGATGCGCACGCCGAGCCGCAGGTTTATGCTGAGGATAACAAGAATGCGATTCCGAGCATTTCGCACCAGGCCATTGCACCTTTTCTCTCCGAGCCGCTGGTGATTGAAGAAGGGCAACTCGACAATGCGCCGCGCATCATTGCTACCCAGGAAGATCGCCTGAATATCGGCAGCGGCAATCTTGCCTATGCCAAAGGCATCACTACCAAAGACAAACTCTGGCAGATCTATCGGCCGGGCAAGCCACTTATCGATCCCGAAAACGGCAAGCTGCTCGGCTATGAAGCGTTTTACCTCGGCAGTGCGCAGCTGGTTCGTGAAGGTGAGCCGGCGACCATCGAAATCATCAAGTCGACTCAGGAGATCAGCCGTGATGATCGCCTGATGGCGGCGCCAATTCCCGATGTCATCAGCTACGTGCCGCGTGCGCCCGACTTTGCGCTGAAAGGTCGCGTGGTCTCGGTCTATGGCGGTGTCGATGAAGGCGGTCGTCATTCGATCGTGACGCTGTCGCGCGGACATCAGGAAGGCGTGGAGGCGGGCCATGTGCTGGCCATGTTGCGTACCGGTGCGGACATCGAGAATCGCTTCAATGGTACGGTGGAAAACTACCGATTGCCCGATGAGCGCTATGGTTTGCTCTTCGTGTTTCGCGTCTTCGACCATGTTTCTTACGCTCTTGTCATGAGCGGCTCGCGACCCGTGGTGATCGGCGATACCGTCGAGACGCCCTGATGTCTTTTACTTTCCCCTCTTCTACAAGCGTGCGAGGGGATATTCGGGAGTCGCTTTCGCGACTCTTACGGCTTTTCAGTTAAGGTCGGTGCCCCGGTCGTGGCTGACGACGCCAGCCTTACCGCCTGGCTGCGGCTGACGCTGATACCCGGCGTCGGCGGCGAAACGCAGCGTACGCTGCTCAAGACCTTCGGCCTGCCTGAAGCAATTTTCGCCAGCAGTCTGGGCGCTCTACGCGGTGCCGTCGGCGGACCGCTGGCCGAACGTCTGCTGCATCAGGAACCAGCCAGCGCCGCTGCCATTGATACCGCTCTGAACTGGGCGCACCAACCGGGCAATCGCCTGCTTACCCTGGCCGACAGCGAGTATCCACAAGCCCTGCTGCGCTGTACCGACCCACCTGTATTACTGTATGTCAAAGGTCGCATCGAGTTGCTCAACCGCCCGGCCCTGGCTATCGTCGGTAGCCGCAATGCCACGCCGCAGGGCCAGGTCGATGCCGATGCTTTCGCCGCAGCGCTGTGTGCCGCCGGCTTGACTATTGTCAGCGGACTGGCGCTGGGTGTCGATACGGCAGCGCATCGCGGCGCGCTGGGCGCGCTGGGCCGTGACTTTGCCGACATGCAGGCAGGTTCGACGATCGCCGTTATCGGCACCGGCGCGGATCGTGTCTATCCCGCGCGCAACCGCGATCTGGCGCGGCTGATCGCTGAGTACGGCGCCATCATCAGCGAGTTCCCGCTCGACACACCTGCGCTGGCCGGCAATTTCCCGCGGCGTAACCGCATCATCGCCGGGCTTGCCCAGGGCTGCTTGGTGGTCGAAGCTGCGGCGCGTAGCGGCTCGCTGATCACTGCGCGTCTGGCTGCGGATGTCGGCAGCGAAGTGTTCGCCATTCCAGGTTCGATTCACTCTCCGCTTGCGAAAGGTTGCCATCATCTGATCCGTCAGGGCGCGAAGCTTGTCGAAACGGCGCAGGACGTGCTTGAGGAACTACGTTGGCCGGTTGCGGCAGATGCCAAAAAACCCGACGTGGACGACACGGCTTCCCAAGAAGCGACAGATCCGCTGACGGCCCGTCTGCTGCTGGCGCTCGGCCATGATCCCTGCGACGTCGACAGCCTTGTCGGGCGGACCGGCTTGACGCCGGAAACACTTCTTGCCATGCTGTTGCAACTGGAACTCAACGGACAGGTTGCCAGCCTGTCTGCCAGCCGCTATCAACGGATTTGCTGAAAATATTTTACAAATGCCCAGAAGAGACCATGTTCGAGATCCTCGTCTATTTATTTGAAACCTACGCACAGCCCGGTGCTTTTCCAAAAATGGAAGCGCTGGCCCGCAAGCTTTCGGCGGTCGGCTTCGAGGAGGAGGATATCTCGGCGGCGCTCGAATGGCTGTCGGGTCTTGAGAGCCTCGGCGAAAGAGGTTTGCACGATGGCTTCGGTGTTGGCGCACAGCGTGTCTACTGCGCTATCGAAACGGCCAAGCTGCCGGTCGAATGCCGCAGCTTCCTGTACTTTCTGGAAAATGCCGGGGCCATCAACAGCATGCTCCGTGAAATGATTGTCGAGAGCGCCATGACGCTGCGCGAGACCAGCGTGCCGCTGGACAGGTTGAAAATCATCGTGCTGATGGTTTTATGGCGCCGTCATGAGCCGGTGGATATGCTGCTGCTTGAGGAATTGCTCTCCGCCGAGGACGAGCAGCCGTCATTTATCCATTAAATCATCTGCCGGTTTTTTGGCCCGGCTTGCCAGTTGCCGTCGGCCGCGCTTATCATGCAGCGCTTCGCCTGACCGATTGCCTGCAAACTGCATGAGTAAACAACTAATCATCGCTGAAAAACCTTCCGTCGCCAACGACATCGCCAAGGCGCTGGGCGGCTTCACCAAGGAAGGCGATCATTTCGAGAGCGAGCACTACGTCCTCTCGTCGGCCGTTGGCCATCTGCTCGAACTGACTGTTCCAGAAGAATACGAGGTCAAGCGTGGCAAATGGTCGTTCGCCAACCTGCCGGTGATTCCGCCGCATTTCGCCCTGAATCCGATCGAGAAGACCGCCGACCGCTTGAAGCTGCTCAACCGCCTGATCAAGCGCAAGGATGTTGTCGGCCTGATCAATGCTTGCGACGCGGGCCGCGAGGGCGAGCTGATTTTTCGCTACGTTGCGCAGCACGCCAAAACCGACAAGCCGGTCCGTCGCCTGTGGTTGCAATCGATGACCCAGGGCGCGATCCGCGAGGGTTTCGCCCACCTGCGTTCCGATGAAGAAATGTTGCCGCTGGCCGATGCCGCGCGCTGCCGCTCCGAGGCTGACTGGCTGATCGGTATCAACGGTACGCGCGCCATGACGGCATTCAATTCGAAGAGCGGCGGCTTCCACAAGACACCGGTTGGCCGTGTGCAGACACCGACGCTGGCGATCCTCGTCGAGCGCGAGGAAAAAATCCGCAAATTTGTTTCGCGCGACTACTGGGAAGTCGAGGCAGAATTTGGCGCCGTCGCCGGCACCTATCGCGGCCGCTGGTTCGACGAGAAATTCAGGAAGAATGAGAATGATGAACATGTGCGCGCCGAACGCATCTGGGATCAGGGCACAGCGAATGCGCTACGCCAGAAGTGTCTCGGCAAACATGGCAGCGTCGAGGAAGAAGTCAAGCCGACGACGCAGCTCTCACCGCAGCTTTTCGACCTGACCTCGCTGCAGCGCGAGGCCAACGGCCGCTTTGGTTTTTCTGCCAAGGCCACGCTCGGCCTGGCGCAGGCGCTCTACGAAAAACACAAGGTGCTGACCTATCCGCGTACCGATTCGCGTTGCTTGCCAGAGGACTACATCGGCAACGTCAAGGAAACCCTGCAAGCCTTCGGCGAAACTGCCTTTGCACCGTTTGCCGCGCAGATTCTCAAGAGTGGCTGGGTGCATCCGAACAAACGCATTTTCAACAATGCCAAGATCAGCGACCACTTTGCCATCATCCCCACGGCGCAGCCGCCAAAGAATCTTTCCGAACCCGAACAGAAGCTCTACGACCTGGTGGCCAAACGCTTCCTGGCAATTTTCTATCCGGCGGCAGAATACAACGTGACGACGCGTATCACTCGCGTCGAGGGTGAGCCGTTCAAGACCGAGGGCAAGGTGTTGGTGACGCCCGGCTGGCTGGCCGTGTACGGCAAGGAAGCGCAGAGCGAGGAAGATACCGATAAGAGCGGACCGCAACTGGCCGCGGTCGGCAAGGGCGAGCGCGTCTGGAGCAACGATGTCGAGGTCAAGTCGCTGGCCACCAAGCCGCCGCCGCGCTTCAACGAAGCGACGCTGCTCTCTGCAATGGAAGGTGCCGGCAAGCTGGTCGAAGACGAGGAGTTGCGCGAGGCCATGGGTGCGCGCGGCCTCGGCACGCCGGCGACACGTGCTGCAACAATCGAAGGACTGATCTTCGAGGAATACATACACCGCAACGGTCGCGAACTGCTGCCGACAGCGAAAGCTTTCTCACTGCTCTTCGCGCTGTCGAAGCTTGGCGTCGACGAACTGCGTTCACCGGAACTCACCGGCAACTGGGAATACCAGCTGAAGCAGATGGAAACCGGCGCGCTGACGCGCAATGTCTTCATGGATCACATTTCCGGCCTGACCCGGGAAATGGTCGATCGTATCAAGCACGGCGAAATCCCCGAGGAAGCCTTCAGCACACTCAAGACACCCTGCCCGAATTGCGGCGGCGTAATCCAGGAAAACTACAAGAAGTTCTCCTGCAAATCCTGTGATTTTGCGCTGTGGAAAGTCGTTGCCAGCCGGCAGTACGAACCCGAGGAAGTCGAGGAACTGCTGACCAAGCGCGTCGTCGGCCCATTGCAGGGTTTCCGCAGCAAGATGGGCCGGCCATTCGCCGCCGTCATCAAGCTCAACGCCACGAATCAGCCGGAATTCGACTTCGGCAACAGTGATGGCGAGGGCGAGGAAGTTGATTTCAGCGGCCAGGAAACGCTCGGCCCCTGCCCCAAGTGCAGCGCCCCAGTTTATGAAAATGCCATGTCGTATGTCTGCGAAAAATCGGTCGGTGCGGCGAAGAGCTGCGACTTCCGCTCGGGCAAAATCATTCTCCAGCAACCGATCGAGCGTGCCCAGATGCACAAGTTGCTCGACAGTGGCAGGACCGATCTGCTGAGAGGCTTTATTTCCTCGCGCACCAAGCGCAAGTTCTCGGCCTTTCTGGTGCGCGGCAGCGATGGCAAGGTTGGTTTCGAATTCGAACCGCGTCCTGTCAAGCCTGGCGCCGCCGCGAAGGTCAAGGAAGCCGGGGACACCGTCAAGGAATCTCCGGTGAAAGCGGCCACCACCAAGGCCAAGGTCGCCAAGACCAAGCCGGCGGCAAGTACTGCGAAGAAAGCGGCGAGCAAGGCTGCGGTGAAAAAAGTACGGGCAAGGCCAAGTAACCCGAACGAATCCGGGCGATCACATGAAGATTGATGCTCCGCTGCTGGTTCCCAATCCGCTGCAGGCGAAGGAGCTAGCGCGTACGCTGGAGTCCGGCGGATATGATGGGGCCTATACCTTTGACGGGCCGAACGACCCGTTCTTCCCACTCGCCATTGCCGCCGAACATACCGAACGCCTGCAACTGTATACGGCCATCGCCGTGGCATTCGCGCGCAATCCAATGCTGGTGGCACAGCTCGGCAACGAATTGCAATTGATGTCAAAGGGGCGCTTCAAGCTTGGCCTGGGCTCGCAGATTCGTGCGCACATCGAGAAGCGTTTTTCCATGCCCTGGTCGGCACCGGCGGCGCGCATGCGTGAATTTGTGCTGGCGGTCAAGGCCATCTGGAATAACTGGCAGCACAGTGAACCGCTGAATTTTCGTGGCGAGTTCTACACCCACACGCTGATGCCGCCGCTCCTCACCCCGGGACCGAATCCCTACGGCTCGCCGCCAATCCTGCTGGCTGGTGTGGGTCCGGCGATGACCGAGGTGGCTGGTGAGGTGGCCGATGGGTATCTGATTCATCCGTTTCACTGCGCCAGTTATCTCGACCAGCTGGCCATGCCGGCACTGACACGCGGTTTGTTGAAGAGCGGGCGCCACCGTACCGATCTCGAGGTTTCCGCGCAGTTGCTCGTTGCCACCGGACGCGACCGGGTGGAGCTGGATCAGTCGATCAGCCAGTTGCGTACACAGATCGCATTTTATGCATCGACCCCGGCGTATCGTCCGGTACTCGAGGCAATCGGTCGCGGAGCCTTGCAGGAAGAACTCAATGCGCTGAGCAAGCAGGGTGGTTGGGACGAAATGGGCGCCTGCATCGACGACGAAGTCCTGCACGCCGTCGCCATCGTCGGCACGCCGCAGGAGGCTGCCGCGCAAATCGTTCAGCGTTATCGCGGTCTTGTTGAGCGTATAAGTCCGACCGCCTATATTCTCGATCCGGCACTGGCCGGTGAACTGGTTGCCGCGCTGCGCAAGTCGCTGGAGAAATAAACCGATTGAGTATCACCGAAGCAATTACCTGGAAGATACATCCCGCCTGTACGGGTAATTCAGTTGATGCAAATACGGAGGCCTCCAATGATTAAATCAATCGTCATGATCAGGCGCAAAAATGGCATCACCCAGGAAGCGTTTATCCAACACTACGAAGAAGTGCATGCCCCTTTGGCAATCTGCTACTTCGCAGGATGTTTCAAGCGCTATGTGCGTAATTATGTGATTGCGGCACTGGGCGACGAGCCCCCTCCCTTCGATGTCATCAGCGAATTCTGGGTGGAGGATGAGGATGCACTGGTCCGTATCGCGGAACTGAACAGCGCACCCGCTGCCCAAGTATTGCGTGATGACGAAGCCGAATTCATGGATGTCGCCCGGACGGTAACCTACATGGTGGATGAGCAGGTGTCGAGTATCTGATTTGCGATTTCCGTTCCGTTTTGGCTGAGCCATTCAGCCTGAGGCAGGCGCAGGATGAATGGATTCGCAGATTCAAAACTACCGTGACGAAGCGCGGATGCCTAAGGCACTTCCGAATTTTGCATGCGCCCGAGAATGATTCCGGTGCGGTGGTTGACGAAGGCGGAGTAGGGATTCTTCTCGTAGCGCCGCGGCGCTGGCAGCATCACGGCGAGACGCGCCGCCTGCTCGGCGGAGAGTTGCGCGGCGGAAATATTGAAATAACGGTGCGCAGCGGCATCGGCGCCGAACACACATTCGCCCCACTCGACCGAGTTCAGATATACCTCGAGGATGCGTCGCTTGTCCCAGACAGTTTCCAGCATCAGCGTGATGACGGCCTCCTGTGCCTTGCGCCAGGGAGTCTTGCTCGGCGAGAGAAAAAGGTTCTTGGCAAGCTGCTGTGAAATTGTCGAGCCACCAGCGACCACCTTACCCTTCTTCTGGTTTTTCTCCAGTGCCTTCTGCATTCCTTCCCAATCGAAGCCTTCGTGATCGATAAACTTGTCATCCTCGGCAGCGATCACCGCACGCTTCAATTGAACGGAAATTTTTCCGTAGGGTCGCCAATAGTGTTTGAGTGCAGCCTGCGGATTTTTCCGCCTTGCTTCATCGAGGCGGATTGCCATGAAGCTGGTCATGCCAGGGTCGAAGTATTTCCACCAGA
>DAOLZE010000046.1:0-12934 GCA_035426125.1 Rhodocyclaceae bacterium | reverse complement strand
GATCCCGCATTGCTCGGCCGGGATGTACCAGCGAATCCGCGGGGTTCCGGGCGCAGCGAAAAGAACCGCACGCAAATCGTCTTACCGGCAGTTTCAGGCGCAGTCGCGCCTCAGGCGACAGCGCCCTCCCCGGCGAGGATAACTCATCCTGCAGAAGCGGTGGCAGTTGCCCCCTCATCCGGTGAATCGAATGACCAGCTTGCACTGGCAACGGAACCGGTACTGAAACTTTCCATGCGCATGGCGCCCTTGCGGAAAAACAAACTCGAACCTGGCCCGATCTTCATCGCAGCCGACAGGATCAGCGGGCACAGCAATGTCGACACACTGGCGGAAGGCCATGTCGAATTGCGCAAAGTCGGCGATGTGCTGACAGCCGATCGTCTGAGCTATCGGGAAGATGAGGATCTGGTCGACGCCGTCGGCAACGTGCGCATCCATCAAAATGATGACGTCATCACCGGGCCGCGGCTGCACCTGAAAATTGCAGACAGCATTGGCTTCTTCGAACAGCCGGAATACAGCATCAAACGGCAAATCAAGGATGCCCCTCCTGGACAAACCATCACCGGTAGCGGCTCGGCTCAGCGCATCGATTTCGAAGGCGAAAATCATTACAAGCTGACCGATGCGACTTACAGCACTTGCGGGCCTGTCGACCCCGACTGGTTTGCGCGCGCGAAAACCATGGAATTCGACTACGACAAGGATAACGGCGAGGCGCATGATGTCACGCTGGTATTCGAGGGCATGCCGATTCTCTATTCGCCCTGGCTATCCTTCCCGCTCAACAACCGACGCAAAAGCGGCTTCCTGTTGCCGACATTTGGCTCGACCAGCAAAAGCGGCTTTGAAGTGCTTGAACCTTATTACTGGAACATCGCCCCGAACATGGATGCGACGATTTCGCCCCGCCTGATGTCAAAACGTGGCGTTGAGCTGAATGGCGAGTTGCGTTACCTCGACCAGAATTATTCCGGCATTTTCCAGGGTGAATATCTGCCCAACGATCAGGTAACACATTCCGATCGCAGCAACTATTCGCTACAGCACAATCAGAATCTTGGCATGGGCTTTTCGGCCAGCCTCAATCTGAATAGTGTGTCCGACGACACCTTCTTCAGTGACCTCTCGTCGCGTCTGGCCAATATTTCGCAAACCACCATGCTGCGCGAGGGCGCTGTTGCCTACGCCAGCGACTGGTGGAATGTTCGCGCCATGGCGCAGCGCTACCGTACATTGCAGGATCCAGCTCTGCCGCCGGTCATCCAGCCATATTCACGCCTGCCGCAAATCAGCCTGAATGCATTCCGCTCGGACTTGCCGGCAGGTGGCGCCTTTACCTTAAATGGCGACTACGTCTACTTTTCCCATTCAAACCTTGTCGAAGGCGCACGTGCAAGCATCTATCCGCAATTGTCCCTGCCGATACAGACCAGCGCATATTTCATTACCCCCAAGATCGGGCTGAATGCGACAAGTTACAAGATCGATTCACATAGCGGCGGAGAATCCGAGCACCTTTCCCGCAACCTGCCGATTTTCAGTGTGGATGGCGGCGTATTCCTCGAACGCAATGTGGACTGGTTTGACCAGGGGGTGATTCAGACACTCGAACCGCGCATGTATTATCTGTATGTGCCCTACCGTGACCAGGGCAGAATCCCCGTTTTTGATACAGGATTGTCGGACTTCGGCGCTTCCCAGTTGTTCTCGGAAAATCGCTACAGCGGGAGCGATCGCATCGGTGACGCCAATCAGTTGTCAGTCACGATGACTTCGCGCTTCCTGAATCAGGATACCGGCGCTGAGTTGTTACGCACCGCCATTGGACAGCGTTACTATTTCAAATCGCAAAAGGTGATCTTGCCCGGCGAAATTCCGCGCACCTCAAATACGGCCGATTTTCTTGCCATGTTGAGCGGCAAGCTGAGTCCGACGTTCTCCATCGAGACCGGCCTGCAATACAGTCCACATACCAATCACATCGATCTGCTGTCGCTCACAGCCCAGTACCAGCCGGGATATGCCAAAACAATTTCCGCCGGCTACCGCTATAACCGGAGCGCGATAGATCCGGTCACCGGCCTGAACAGCGAAATCAAGCAAATCGATATCGCCGGACAATGGCCGCTATGGAGGAACTGGTCCGGCGTCGGACGCTACAATTATTCCCTGGTCGATCATCGCATCATCGAGAGCGTCGGCGGCGTTGAGTACAACGCCGGCTGCTGGGTTTCGCGTCTGGTTCTGCACCGCATGGCCACGGGCGTCAGTGATTCGAGTACATCAATGTTCGTTCAACTGGAATTGAACGGCTTCTCGAATATCGGCTCAAACCCGATGGACGTACTCAAACGCACCGTTCCCGGCTACAGCCGAATTAACCTGCCTGGCGTCGATCCGGTATCTCCCGGAATTGACAACCCGTTGCCGTGACTCTGAAGCATTTCCTGATGGAACAACCATGAAATCCAAACTTCTTTTCTTGCTCAGCGCCGCCTTGCTGGCGACCGGCAGTTCAGCGCAAATTGCGCCGCAGGCCGCGTTGCTCAAACCCGTGCCGCAGGTCATCGAGGCAGATCGTATTGTTGCCGTGGTGAACGACGAGGCCATCACCATGCGCGAACTGCGTAATCGCATGACCGTGGTGGAAAAACAATTGGGCAGTCAGGGCATTCAGTTACCGCCGCGCGATATTCTGGAGAAGCAGATTCTGGAGCGCATGATCGTCGATCGTGTGCAGATTCAGTACGCCAAGGAAACCGCGACGCAGGTCGATGATGCACAACTCGATACCGCCCTGCGCCGCATTGCCGAGTCGAATCGCCTGAGCTTCAATGAATTTCGTGCAGCAATTGAGCGAGATGGCATCGTCTGGAGCAAGTTTCGTGAAGAAATTCGCGACGAGATAACGCTTTCTCGCCTGCGCGAACGCGAGGTAGATAATCGTCTCAGTGTTTCCGAAGGTGAGATCGACAATTATCTGGCCAATCAACAGGGCAATTTCGGCAGCGTAGATGAGCTCAATCTTGCGCATATTCTGCTGCGGGTTTCTGAGCAGGCCAGCCCGGAACAATTGCTGCGTGTTCGTGCACGTGCCGAGCAGGCGCTTTTGCAATTGCAGCGCGGCGATGATTTCGCCAAGGTTGCAGCCAGCTATTCGGATGCAGCGGATGCGTTGACCGGCGGTGCTTTGGGACCGCGCTCGCTCGATCGGCTACCGGGCATTTATGCAGAAGCTGCGATGAAACTCAAACCCGGCGAGGTCAGTGAAATTCTGCGCAGTCCGGCCGGTTTTCACATCATCAAACTGATTGATCGGCGCGTCGGTACCAAGGCTGCGCCAGCCTTGCGCCAGACACACGTACGCCACATCCTGATCAAGGTCAATGAACTGGTGCCAGAGGCCGAAGCCAGGCGCAAGGCTTTCGCGCTGAAGGAACGCCTCGATCATGGCGCCGATTTCTCAGAGCTGGCGCGCGTCAATTCCAATGATCTGTCAGCGGCAAAAGGCGGCGACCTGGGCTGGATTTACCAGGGCGATACCGTACCGGAATTCGAGCGGGCGATGGACGCGTTAAACATTAACGAAATCAGCCGCCCGGTGCAATCGCAGTTCGGCTGGCATGTAATTCAGGTACTGGAGCGGCGCACTGAAAGCGCCTCAACTGAACGCCAGCGGCAACTTGCGCGTCAGGCGCTGCGCGAAAGCAAAGCCGATGAGGCCTATCAGGACTGGATCAGGCAAATGCGCGACCGGGCATATGTCGAGGTTCGCCTGCAGGATAAGTGATCTGCCAATGACACCTGGTTTGCCGCGCATTGCGGTAACCAGTGGCGAGCCAGCCGGTATTGGTCCGGAGTTATGCCTGGCGCTTGCCTCCCGCAAGTTTTCCGCGCATCTTGTTATTCTCGGTGACCGCGACTTGTTCAGCGCGCGGGCGCGCCAGATCGGTCTTGCTGCCATTGATGCGGAACGGCTGGAAATTCTCCATGTGCCACTGCGTGTACCCAGCGTAGTCGGTCGCCTCGATCCAGAAAATGCCGGGTATGTGATTGACATCCTTGACCGCGCCATCGCCGGCTGCCGTTCCGGCGAATTTTCCGCGATGGTCACCGCGCCACTGCACAAGGGCGTCATCAACGACGCCGGCATTCCCTTCACCGGCCACACCGAATACCTCGCCGAAAAAACGGCCACACCGCGTGTCGTGATGATGCTGGTGGGTGCCGGCCTGCGCGTCGCGCTGGCGACCACCCATCTGGCACTCAAGGACGTACCGGCAGCGATCACGCGCAACGAACTGGAAACAACCATCCGCATCCTGCATGCCGACTTGTACAGTAAATTCGGCATCGCCACGCCACGCATCCTCGTCGCCGGACTCAATCCGCACGCCGGCGAGAGTGGCCACATGGGGCGCGAAGAGATCGACGTCATCACTCCGGTGCTCGACAAGCTGCGCAACGAGGGCATGCATCTCGTCGGACCACTGCCAGCCGACACACTGTTCACCAGGAATGTCCTCGCCGGCTCCGACGCGCAGCTCGCCATGTATCACGATCAGGGACTGGCGGTACTCAAATACGCAGCCTTCGAGGACGGCATCAACGTCACACTCGGTCTGCCCATCGTGCGCACCTCGGTCGATCATGGCACTGCACTTGATCTGGCCGGCACGGGCCGCGCCGACCCGCGGAGTCTGTTCGCTGCGGTCGAGGCAGCAATCGTCATGAGCCATTCCACGCAATAACCCGGGCAACATGAAAGATCACACGCCGCGCAAGCGCTTCGGGCAGAATTTTCTCGTCGCCACCGATGTCATCGCGCAAATTCTCTCCGCCATCGCACCGCAGCCTGACGACGCGTTGATCGAGATTGGCCCTGGCCTCGGTGCACTGACAGCACCGCTGCTGAACAAGCTCAAATATCTGCACGTTGTCGAAATCGACCGCGACCTGATCGCTCGTCTACGCGCACACTTTCCCGCTACGCGCCTGACCATCCACGAAGGCGATGCATTGAAATTTGATTTTGCCCACCTCGGCAGCGACTTGCGCATCGTCGGTAATCTGCCCTACAACATCTCCACGCCCCTGCTATTTCACCTCGCGCAGTACGCCGAGCAAGTGCGCGACATGCATTTCATGCTGCAAAAGGAGGTTGTCGAACGCATGGTTGCCACACCCGGTGGTGCAGAATACGGCCGACTGTCGGTGATGCTGCAATACCGTTTCGCCATGGAATTATTGTTTATCGTGCCGCCCGATGCGTTCGATCCGGCACCGAAGGTCGAATCGGCCATTGTGCGCATGATCCCGCTGCCGGCGGTTGCGCTGACCGCCAAGGACGCAGAAATGTTCGCCAAGGTCGTCTCCGTCGCCTTCGGTCAGCGCCGCAAGATGCTGCGCAATACTCTGCGAGATCTGGTCGGTGAACAACAACTCGTCGCACTCGGCATCACACCGACGGCGCGCGCCGAGGAACTTGGTGTGGCCGATTATGTACGCATTGCCAATGCGCTCGCGACATAAAGATGCTGCCTGTGAATTGCCGGCTCAGGTCAATGGAGAGAGACTAAAAATCCCGTGGCAGGATTCATGCTTGACTGGCCCATTGGTATGAATAATAAGCGCCGCAAACCATAAACAAATACACCATCATGTTGGAGAACACGTTTTTGTTTTTGCCATTCTTGCTCGTTGCCAAACCGCCGCGCAGAAAAATCGAGCTTAAAACCAATGCCCCTCCCACTATTGGAATGATCAGCAACGGCTGCCGCACTTGAGCCTCCCAGACAATACCAAGGAGCCGCTCGAACAAACCATCCTCCTTGAATAACTCGAATGACATCCCTCCGATCCCTACCAGAATGAGGATAAAGGATACGTAAGCCATGACTTCTTCCAGTATATTTTTCATCCTTGCCCTTTGGAGTATTTACAACTATCCAACGACTATACCGACTCTTCAGCGATGTCACTAATCCGGACTTGGCAGGAATAGGCGTTATAAACCTGACAGATGGCGATGCTGTGGCCAGCTCCACTGTCGTTCCCATGCTGCCCTGACCATGTTCGGATATTCCGCCTGACCGAGGCTACCGTTGTAACGGCCAAGCGCACGGTACAGGTCGCCCTTTTCGATATCGAGATAATGGCGCAGGATCGTGCAGCCATAACGCAGATTGATGCGCAGGTGGAACAGGTTGCTGCCTTTCTGGCCGATCAGATTGACCCAGAACGGCATCACCTGCATATAGCCGCGTGCGCCGACAGGTGACAGGGCATACTTCTTGAAACCGCTTTCAACCTGGATCAGGCCAAGCACCAGTTGCGGATCAAGTCCGGCACGCTTGGCTTCGTAATACACGGTCTTGAGAAATTCGAGGCGTCCTTCGCGGTCAGGCATACGCTTTTCGAGGCGGCGTGACATTTCCGTCAGCCAGTTGATTTTTTCTTCGAGGCTTGGAAATTCCGGCTCCGGCGCGGCATGATCGGAGATAGCCTCGTGCAGCGCTGCCTGGACGCTGGCAGCAAGCGGCTCATATTTTTGTGCGCCGGCATGGGCAGCAAGAATCCAGCCGAAGAGAACCAGCCCTGCGATCAGGCGCACAGTTTCTCGCGCATAAAAGTCGTGATCGCAGCGGCAGGCAGCATGGTTGCTTCGCTGTCGCGGCGGCCCTTGTATTCGAACTTGCCCTCCTTCAGGCCGCGCTCGCCAACAACGATGCGATGCGGCACACCGACCAGTTCCCAGTCGGCAAACATCACGCCGGGGCGCTCATCGCGATCGTCAAGCACGACGTCAATGCCGGTGGCGACGAGTTCGGCGTAGAGTATGTCGGCGGCGTTGCGTACGGCTTCAGACTTGGCATAACCCATCGGTGCAATGACCACGGTAAACGGTGCGATGGCATCGGGAAAGACAATGCCCCGCTCGTCGTGACCCTGCTCGATGGCGGCACCGACGATGCGCGATACGCCGATACCGTAGCAACCCATTTCCATGATCTGTGGCTGGCCCTGCTCGTTGAGGAAGCTGCACTTGAGTGCCTCGGCATACTTGGTGCGCAGCTGAAAAATATGGCCGACCTCGATGCCGCGGCAGATTTCCAGCGTGCCCTTGCCGTCAGGCGACGGATCGCCGGCGACAACGTTGCGGAAGTCTGCGACATTGCTTCCGCTGACATCCGGCAAATCACGGCCAAAGTTAACGCCGCACAAATGAAGGCCTTCCTTGTTCGCACCACAGACAAAATCGTGCATTTCGGCAACCGTACGGTCAGCGAAAATTGCGATATTGTTCCGGCCGACCGGACCGATATAGCCAGGCTTGCAACCTAGCGCAGCAATGATTTCCTCATCACGGGCAAAACGAAACTCGCCGATGATTTTCTGCGTCTTGATCTCGTTCAGATCATGATCACCGCGCAACAGGATCAGGGCAAAGCCACCTGCCTCGCCTTCAGGAATGTCGTTGCGGATAACGGCAATTGCCTTGACCAGCTTTACAAGATCGACACCGAGGAAGCCTGCGACCTCCTCACAGCGTGTCTTGCCCGGTGTCGCCACTTCCTGCATGGCTTGCGTTGCAGCGCCGCGCGGTACGGCAGGCGCCAGCGCCTCAGCCAATTCAATATTGGCAGCGTACTCGGAACCCTCGCCAGGACAGAAGGCGATGGCATCCTCACCGGAGTCGGCCAGCACATGAAATTCGTGCGAGCCGGTGCCGCCGATCGAACCGGTATCGGCCGCCACGGCGCGGAATTGCAGGCCGAGGCGGGTGAAGATCTTGCCGTAGGTTTCATACATCAATTGATATTCGCGCTGCAAATCGGCGAACGAGGTATGGAACGAATAGCCGTCCTTCATGAGGAATTCGCGGCCGCGCATAACGCCGAAGCGCGGGCGGATTTCGTCACGGAATTTTGTCTGGATCTGGTAGAAGTGGCGCGGCAACTGGCGGTAACTCTTGATCTCGCGACGCACCACGTCGGTGATGACTTCCTCGTGCGTCGGGCCAACAACGAAGTCGCGCTGATGACGATCCTTGAAACGCAGCAGTTCCGGGCCATATTGCTCCCAGCGCCCCGATTCCTGCCAGAGCTCGGCGGGTTGCACGGCCGGCATCAGCAATTCGATGGCGCCGGCACGGTTCATTTCCTCGCGCACAATATTCTCGACCTTGCGCAGCACACGCAAACCCATCGGCATCCAGGTGTAAATACCGCCGGCCAGACGGCGAATCAGGCCGGCGCGCAGCATCAGTTGATGGCTGACGATCTCGGCGTCGGAGGGAGCTTCCTTGAGAGTGGCAATGAAAAACTGGCTGGCACGCATGACGAAATCCGGAAAAACTGCAATTTAAAAAAACGAATTCTACCGCGTGCGCACCGGCCGATGCCGTAATACCGGCGTGGATTACGGCAATGATCTACTATTTCAGTGAAAACTATGGAAAAATGAGGGCAGTCCAATTCAAGAATTGAAGGTAGTCCCATGCTTGATCGTGAAGGCTATCGCCCGAACGTCGGCATCGTCCTGGTCAACGGCCATAACGAAGTCTTCTGGGGTAAACGCATCCGCGAACATTCCTGGCAGTTTCCGCAGGGTGGCATCAACAAGGGCGAAACGCCCGAGCAGGCGATGTATCGCGAGCTGCATGAAGAAGTTGGTCTGTTGCCGGAACATGTCGCGATTCTCGGCCGCACACGCGAGTGGCTGCGCTATGACGTGCCCAGGCACTGGGTGCGTCGCGAGTGGCGCAATACCTACAAAGGTCAGAAACAGATCTGGTTTCTCCTGCGTCTGACTGGGCGCGATAACGATGTATGTCTGCGCGCCTCCGAGCGTCCAGAGTTTGACGCATGGCGCTGGAATGAATACTGGGTGCCGCTCGATGCCGTCATCGAATTCAAGCGCGCCGTCTACCAACAGGCACTGACCGAGCTCGCACGGCACCTGTTTGCCTCCCCCGCCAACTGCAAGCCGGGCTGGGGCATGCAGTCAAGCATGGAAGCCTGAGCCTGACCGGTTGGCGCACGGGCTGTCTTTTTTTAGTCTTTTCCGGAGCGCACCCATGATGATCGATCAGTTGATTGGAGAATTCGACAAGGCCTTGCGCACCGTGTTTGCGCCGGCGCAAACCTTGCGTCCGCTGCCCGGAGCCGGACATCCCGAAGCGGATCTCGACGATGCCGAGCGCGCGCATGCGGCAGCCTTGATGCGCGTCAATCACTGCGGCGAAATTTGCGCCCAGGCGCTCTATCAGGGACAGGCGATGACTTCACACGATGCTTCGATCAAACAGGCACTGAAACACGCGGCGCAGGAAGAAACCGAGCATCTGGCATGGACCGGGCAGCGCATTGCCGAACTCGGCGGACGCAAGAGTTTTCTGAATCCGCTCTGGTACGCGGGCGCGCTGTCGATTGGCGTGCTTGCCGGAAGGTTTGGCGATGCCTGGAATCTGGGATTCCTCGCCGAAACCGAGCGTCAGGTTGAGGCGCATCTGGAAAACCATACGGCCCGACTGCCGTTGCAGGATCGTCGCTCCCGGGAAATTCTCGAACAGATGCGTCACGATGAAGCAGGCCATGCCGAAACAGCTCTGCGCCTGGGTGCCCGCGAATTGCCCCGACCCATCAAACAGGCGATGCTTCTGGCATCAAGCGTGATGACACGGACAGCCTATCTGGTATAGGAAAAGCTGGATCGGGTTTCTTCGCCCTGAGTCTGTCGAAGAGCATTCCATATTGAAGCAGATATTTTCGTGCTATGCCAAAAGCATTGTTGCAGCGGTAATCACCGTATCTGCAGTTAGCTCCTGAAGGCATCGGCTGCCGCTATCGGGCTTGCGCTCACAGCCTTCGAGCATGCAGGGAACACAGTCTCCCGCACCTTGTAGCAGATAAACGTTGCCCTGTCGGCCGCTGCCGCGGCGCACCCAGGGACTGACACGACTGTTCCAGTCACGCGGCCAGGGACCCCATTTGACGGGATTGGAAGGGCCAAACAGGGCCAGCGTCGGCGTGCCGGTCGCTGCCGCGATATGCGTGGTTGCAGTGTCCGGGCCGATAAACAACGCCGCACGACGGATCAGTTCCGCCGTTTCGCCGAGCGACAGGCAACCCACCAGATTCAGCACGTCACCGGGCCCACCGCAAGGCACGTTACGTATGAGGTTATCGGCATATTCACACTCCGCCGCGTCAGGTCCGCCACTCAGCACTACGCTCAATCCGCGCTGATTCAACCATTGCACCATGGCGATCCAGCCAGTGTCGTGCCACATCTTGTAGCGAAACTTCGGGAATGGATGCAGCACGGCAAAAGGCTTGCCGTCGAACGGGAGCAACCGCGCCGTCAGCGCCAACTGTTGCGTCAAGCTGGCACATGGCGGTACGACAGCGAAATGTGGCGCAATGCCGAGCAGGTCGGTGATGCGCAGTCCCATGCTGACGGTATGCGTGTCGAGATCGTCAAAATACGCCCACTGATCGAGCAGCATGCGCTTGAAGCGGTCCTGAGTACGCTGTTCGATGAAGCCGATTGTCCTGCGCCCGGCAATCCAGCAGGCCAGGCGCGCACGGTCGGTCGGCAGCGGTGAGACGGCCAGATCGTAGCGTCGCCACAAGCTGCGCATCTGCACAAATTTTTCGGCAAAACCGGCATCGCGCGATGCCTCGATAATCTTCGTAATGTCGGGATTGCCTTCGAGTGCTCCCGCCGTACCACGCAACACCAGCATGTCGAGTTGCGCCTCCGGCCAGGCACATTTCAACGAGCGCGCCAGCGGTGTGGCAAGCAACACATCGCCAATACGCTGCGGACATGCCAGCAACATGCGACGGGGAGTTTCGGGGGGATTCATGAACTCGGACAAAATCAATCTCGCACAATCAATATAATGGCTGCCTTGATTTCTGGTTCGTTCGCAGCCCGGCCATTATGCCCAAACTCCACATTAACGAGTTCGTTCGTATTTCAAGCTTGCTTGAAGCCATGCCACGCTGGCGGGATAAACAGGCATGTGCATCGCTCCGTTTGACACATTGTTCAATGGCATCGATCTTTCACTGATGACAATCACGACATGGCTATGAACCGCAGTGTCGATTCATGCGCGCCATGATGCAGCGCCTGTTATTTTCCGAAAGTTCAACCAACCTCGGCGGCCAGGAGCTGCAAATTCTCCAGCAGATGCAGGAATTGAAACGCCGCGGCATTGAGGTGCGACTGCTTTGCCGCCCGGCCAGCCGCATCGCTGATGTCGCCGCGCGACAGGGTCTGATGACGATACCGATAGCCTTCCGCAACAGCCTGCACCTGCGCAGTATTGGTGATGTTGCCAGACACCTTCGCACATGGTGTCCGGATGCTGTGATCAGCCACAGTGGCCATGACGCCAACATCTGCGCGCTGGCAGCGCGTCTGTCTGGCCGAAGACCGCTGCTGATCCGCGTGCGCACCTATCAGCCGGGAAAGCCGAACGCATGGACCTACAATCACCTTGCCGATCTCACCCTGGTGCCGAGCGAGGAAATGCGCCGCAAGCTGCTCGCCAATCCACGCATTGATGCGCAGCGTATCCACGTGCTGTATCCGGGACTGGCACTCGAGCAGCTCACCGATGAGGCGCAGGTACCCTTACCTGAATCTGTCGCAACATGGCTCGCAACGCATCCCGGGCCGCTGCTGGTGCAGGCAGCGATGTTGCGCAACGAGAAGGGTCACGCCGTACTGCTCGACGCCATCGCGCAACTTGTCGGACACTTCCCGACACTGCGCTGCGTGATGGCCGGCGAGGGTGAATTGCGTGAGGCGCTGGCAACGACGATCCGCGAGAAGAACTTGTCCGAACATGTGCTGCTCGCCGGCCTCGTGCCGCAGATCGGCGCACTGTACCGCCGCGCTGATCTGCTGGTGATGCCATCACTGGTCGAGCCGCTCGGCATGTCGCAGAGCGAGGCGTTGAGCCTTGGCTTGCCGGTAGTCGCCAGCCGCACCGGCGGCATCCCCGAGACCATCGAGGATGGCCGCAGCGGCCTGCTGGTGACACCCGGCGATGTCGCGGCCTGGGCCAAGGCGCTGACCTGGGCTCTGGAGCATCCGCAGGAAATGCGCAGCATGGCGCTTATTGGTGGAGAATTCGTGCGCAGCCACTTTTCACTATCGGCCAATATCGATCAACTACTTGTTCATATTTCCAACCATGTCCTTCCAGCCTGAACTCCGCCGCGCCGCTACCTGGAGCGCCATCGCCCTGGGTTTTGCCATTCCAATATCAACAGCGACCAGCAATATCCTGCTCGCACTGACGATACTGTTGTTCGCCATGTCCGGCGCCTATCGCGAAAAATGGCAGGTGATCGCGCGTAACCCGCTAGCAATCGCTGCGCTCTGGCTGTGCGCACTAACGCTACTCGGCTGTGCATGGGGCGGTGGCGCATGGCCGGAGAAAAAACATTATCTGGTCAAGTATCTTGCGCTGCTTGTCATTCCACTGCTGGTACCGCTGTTCGCATCGTCCGCCAACCGCGTCCATGCGCTCCAGGCATTCGTCGCGGCAATGCTATTGACATTGCTGATCTCCTGCCTGAGCTGGTTGAACCTGCTTGGCTGGCTGCCGGATGCAGTGGCAAGTCGCTTCGATGCGAATCAGACCGTGGATATGATGGGGGCACGCAACGCGGTCGTGTTCAAGCTATCGATCACTCACAGCTTTCTGATGGCTATCGCCGCCTACCTGCTGGCGCAAGCCGCCCGCCTGACCAAACCAACGCGGCTACGTTGGCTGCTCGCAGGCCTCGCCATGCTCGCCGCCGCCAATGTGCTTGTCATGGTAGTCGGCAGAACCGGCTATGTTGTGCTGGCGGTGCTCGGCATGTGCTTCTTCATCCGTCGCTACGGCCGGCGCGGCGCGCTA
>DAOLZE010000045.1:0-13010 GCA_035426125.1 Rhodocyclaceae bacterium | reverse complement strand
TGCCGGTAACAGGTGATGCGATCACACTGGAGCCCAGTATTCTGCAAGTTACGCGGCAAGTGTCGCCACTGATCAGCAAAAATGCAGCCAGCGTCGAGGCGGCCTATCGCGAGTATCAGGAATTGTCGCTGGGCAGGCAGGGTCTGAACCGCATCTATACCCTGACCCTGACCCTGACATTGCTGCTGGCATTGTTCGCCGCAACCGCCCTGGCGATCTTTCTGTCCAGGCGTCTGGCGGCGCCTTTACTGATTCTCGCGGAAGGCACGCAGGCCGTGGCTGCCGGCGATTTCACACCCCGCGCTGCACTGGAAACCAACGACGAACTCGGTGTGCTGACACAATCCTTCAATCGCATGACACGCCAGCTTTTTGATGCGAGGCAGGAGACCGAGCGACATCGCAGTGAGGTTGAAACAGCGCGCACCTATCTGGAAGGCGTGCTCGCCAACCTGTCCTCCGGTGTATTGGCTTTCGACCGGAATTTTGTGCTGCGCGCCAATAACCGCGGCGCCTGTGCCATCCTCAACGATCCTCTCGATACATCGGTCGACGGCTTGCCGCTTGACCAGTGGCCCGGCCACACCGTCCTGAAGGAAGCCATCCGCAACGGCTTCACCGACAGCACTGCAGCCGAAACACCGGGCGGTGAATGGGAATCTCAGATCAATATTGACCACGGAAACAATGCCAACGATATTCCTCCGCAAGTGCTGCTGCTGCGAGGCTCAACCCTGCCCGAAGTCAGCGGCGGCGGTTATGTGGTGGTCTTTGACGACATTACCGGGCTAATTGCAGCGCAGCGTGCCGCAGCCTGGGGCGAAGTGGCACGGCGGTTGGCGCATGAGATCAAGAACCCACTGACACCAATCCAGCTTTCCGCCGAACGTATGCAGCAAAAACTGGCCAACAAGCTCGACCCGGATGCACAGGCACTGCTAAAACGCTCGACGGAGACAATTGTCAATCAGGTCGAAGCCATGAAAAACATGGTTAATGATTTTCGCGATTACGGCCGTTCACCGTCGGCACAATTGCAACCGCTTGATCTCAACGCGTTGATCACCGAAGTATTGATACTCTATGAGACGGCCCGTGTGCGCGTAACCGCCGACCTGGCGGACGATCTGCCGTTGATTTCGGGTGACGCTTCGCAACTGCGTCAGGTCATCCACAATCTGCTGACCAATGCCGAAGAGGTGGTTGAGGAAGCCGGCAAGACGGCTGAAAGCGGAAATACAGAACACCCGGAGATCCGCATTACGACGCACCGGGGCACGCGTGGCGGCGTCCTGCTGGTGGTCAGTGACACCGGCAGTGGCTTCCCGGCACAGATACTGGCACATGCCTTCGAACCGTACGTCACGACCAAAGCCAGGGGAAGCGGGCTGGGACTGGCGATTGTCAGGAAAATTGTCGATGAGCACCATGGCGAAATTCATATCGCCAACCGATCACCCCACGGCGCCGAGGTAACGATCAAGTTGCCACAGGCGGCATGAGTAGAAATCAGGCAGCTTATTTGTAAGGATTTGTCATGGCAAAAATACTGGTAGTTGATGATGAAATTGGCATACGAGAACTCCTCTCGGAAATTCTCGCGGATGAAGGGCATGATGTGCATCTGGCTGAAAACGCTGCCAGCGCACGTTCTGCACGAGAGGCAATGCAGCCGGATCTGGTTCTGCTCGACATCTGGATGCCTGATACCGACGGTATTACGCTGCTCAAGGAATGGATATCCGGCGGCCATTTGAACATGCCGGTCATCATGATGTCGGGGCACGGCACCATCGATACGGCGGTGGAAGCCATTCGCATCGGCGCGCTGGATTTTCTGGAAAAACCGATCACCCTGCAAAAACTTCTGACCGCCGTAAAGAAGGGGCTGACTAAAGTGCCAACGCTGGCGGTCAGCAGCCTCTCTCTGGCGGCATTTACTCGTTCGGCGCCGCTGCGTGATCTGCGCAAACGCCTTGAGCAGGTGGCAGCAAACAGCCGCGCACTGATGCTCAAGTCTGCACCTGGCGGAATCGCCGAGCTGGCAGCGCGTACCCTGCACATACCCGGAAAATCATGGCTCGATCTGGCGCAGGACAGCACACCGCTGACGCTGGAAATACTCGAAGAGTCAACCGGCGGCATATTGTTCGCAGAGGAGCTGGGACGTCTCTCGCGTCTGCAGCAGAAGAACCTGCTGTTTGCCGCCGAGCGGCTGGAAAAATTCGATTTGCGCCTGATTGCCGCCACATCTCTCGATAGTGCAGCCTTGCTGGAACAAGGCTGGGACGAGAACCAGACCAAACATCTTTTCGATGTCTGGCTCGGCATCCCGTCACTTGCCGAACTGCATGACGAAATCCCGGAGATCGCCGCGCATCTGCTGAGTCAGCGCATCGAAACCGGCGAAGCGCCGACACGGCGATTTTCCACTGCGGCACTCAATGCCCTGCGTCAACATGCCTGGCCGGGTGGCTATAACGAGTTAAAAAGCGCCGTGAAATCCCTGGCGCTGGCTGCGCTCGAAGAAGAAATCGCCGCCGAGGACGTGATGCGGTTGTTCACCGCGTCGGGTAACGTCAGCCCGTTTCATGCCGGCCTGTCTGCACAAATCATGGCGCAACCGTTGCGCGAGGCGCGCGAAGCTTTTGAACGTCTGTATTTCGAGCACCATCTGCGCGTCGATGGCAGCAATATGACGCGTCTGGCTGAAAAGACCGGCCTCGAACGCACACACCTTTATCGCAAACTGAAGGATCTTGGACTACGCAATCAAGGGCGCAAAGAAGAGGAATAAGGAATAAACACGGGCATTCCTTCCGTCCGGCAGGTTCAAGTGGGATAATGTTCATTTTCTCCGGAAGGCTGCCATGGCTCGCCCCAAGAACGATACTTTTCTGCGCGCCCTGCTACGTGAACCGGTTGAATACACGCCCGTCTGGCTGATGCGTCAGGCCGGTCGTTATCTCCCCGAATATTGCGAGACGCGGCGGCGCGCCGGCAGTTTCCTCGACTTGTGCAAGTCGCCGAGCCTGGCCTGCGAAGTCACATTGCAGCCGCTGGCACGTTATGAACTCGACGCCGCCATCCTTTTCTCCGACATCCTCACAGGCCCGGATGCCATGGGACTCGGGCTTTACTTCGCCGAGGGCGAAGGGCCGAAATTTGAGCGACCGTTACGCGAGGAATGGGAAATTCGCGATCTGTGTGCCCCCGATCCCTATGACCATCTGCGCTATGTGATGGATGCAGTCGTCGAAATTCGCCGCGCGCTGGACAACTCGGTGCCGCTGATCGGTTTTTCCGGCAGTCCGTTTACGCTGGCCTGTTACATGGTCGAAGGCGGTGCCTCCGCCGACTTCCGCCGCGTCAAGACCATGCTCTTCGAGCGGCCCGACCTGCTCCACCACATTCTCGAAGTCACCACGCAATCCGTAATTGCCTACCTCAATGCGCAGATCGAATCCGGCGCGCAGGCCGTGATGATTTTCGATACCTGGGGCGGCGCGCTGTCTCATCGCACTTACCGCGAATTTTCTCTGGCCTACCTGCAACGTATCGTTGCCGGACTCATCAAGGAGCACGATGGCCAACGCGTACCGAGCATCGTCTTCACCAAGGGTGGCGGCCTGTGGCTGGAAGACATCGCCGCCATCGGCTGCGATGCGGTCGGACTCGACTGGACTGCGAGCCTCGGTGAAGCGCGTCATCGCATCGCGGACCGGGTAGCTTTGCAGGGTAATCTCGATCCGATGACGCTGTTTGCTTCGCCAGAAATCGTTGCGGCGGAAACCCGCAAGGTGATCGACGATTTTCATACCGCCGGCCCCGGCGGCGGCCATATATTCAACCTCGGCCACGGCATCTCGCAGTTCACCCCGCCAGCCAATGTCAGCACGCTGGTGAACACTGTCCACGAATACAGCCAAAAATACCATAAGCATACCGGGTAAGCGCTTGCTTACCTTGGCAACCTGCGTATTTGCGAGGCGCATTGCCTGAACTGGCAGGCTTTTGAAAATACCCGGTAACGCTTGACTTATGCACAGAAATGGTTTTTACGGAAAATTCCGTATATTTCTTCATATTTATCTCGGCACGAATGCAATGCATTGTTTCATATGCTTAATTATTAAACCCTTAATTGGTTGCTATAGCTAAAGACATAGAGTTGCATGAATCTTCAAGAAACTGCCCACAAAAATATCCACAAGAAAAATGAGTGGGTTTTTCCCTTTCTCGGCAAGGCATTAGAAGCCATAAGCAAAGTCATGTCGACATTTACCGGCGAAGCCTCTGATCTCTGAAGAAATCATGCCGATTCTTCGCGTCGCCATCGATATTCCGCTGCCGCAACTGTTCGATTACACGGCGGAAGATGCACAAGCCGAAGATATCGGACGCTGCGTGCGTGTGCCATTTGGCAATGGCGAAAAAATCGGAGTGATCGTCGGTCTTGCCGCCAGCAGCGAACATGCTCCCGGCAAGCTCAAGCCGGCCGGCGAAATTCTGCGTGATCTGCCAGCACTGCCGCGCGACTGGATTGAACTCTGCGAATTCTGCAGCCGTTACTATCAGCATCCGCTTGGCGGTGTAATGTCGATGGCATTGCCGCCGTATTTGCGGCGCGGCAAGCTGCCGGCAAAACGCAAAGAAAAAGTAACGGCGCAAACAAGTGAATGTGGAGCAGCGCAAGCCTTGCCGGAATTGCTGGCGGAGCAAGCCGTTGCCGTCGCGGCGATTTCCAGCGGATTTGGCTGCTACGCCGCGCATCTGCTGCATGGCATTACCGGCAGCGGCAAAACCGAAGTCTATCTGCGCCTCATCGAAGAGGCGCTGGCGCAGGGCCATCAGGCGCTGATGCTGGTGCCGGAGATCGCCCTGACACCGCAACTGGAGGGGCGCGTCGCAGCACGCTTCCCCGCTGCAAAAATCGTCTCGGCGCACAGCGGTATGGGCGAGGCGGCGCGGGCGCGCGGCTTCATCGATGCGCTCGAAGGCCGTGCCGACATCCTGCTCGGCACGCGCCTGGCGGTATTCGCGCCGTTGCCGCGCCTCGGTCTGATCGTTATCGACGAGGAGCACGATGCCTCATTCAAGCAGCAGGAGGGGCTGCGCTATTCGGCACGCGATGTCGCCATCTGGCGCGCCCATCAGCGCGGCGTACCGATCGTCCTCGGTTCGGCGACGCCCTCTCTGGAAACCTTTCATCACGCACGCCGCGATGGTGGCCGCTATCGTCTGCTGGAACTTTCGCGCCGCGCTGTTGCCGAGGCGCCGCCGACCGTGCGCTGCATCGACACACGTCGCGAAAAATTGCAGGAAGGCCTGAGTGTCGCACTGCTGGATGCGATTAACATTCGTCTGCAACGCGCCGAACAAAGTCTGATCTTCCTCAACCGGCGCGGCTATGCACCGGTACTCGCCTGTCCGGCCTGCGGCTGGATCAGCCGCTGCCGTCGCTGCGCTGCGAACCTCGTCGTTCATCTGGCCGACCGACGCCTGCGCTGCCATCACTGCGGACTCGAAGAAGTCATCCCGAAGCAATGTCCGGGCTGTGGCAATCTCGACATCCATCCGTTTGGCCGCGGCACGCAGCGCCTTGAAGAATATCTCGCCACGCGTTTTCCCGAAGCGCGCATCCTGCGCATCGACCGCGATTCGGCGAATACGCCGACCAAGTGGCAGGCGCTGCTGGAAACCATCCACGCCGGGAACGTCGATATCCTGGTCGGCACACAAATGCTTGCCAAGGGCCACGACTTCCCGCTGCTCACGCTGGTCGGCGCAGTCGGCGCCGATGCGGCGCTGTTCGCTGCCGATTTCCGTGCGCCGGAACGTTTGTTCAGTCAGTTGATGCAAGTCGGTGGGCGTAGCGGGCGGGCAGCTCTGCCCGGTGAAGTCATGATCCAGACAGAATATCCAACGCATCCGCTGTATCAGGCGCTGGTTGCTCACGACTACGCGAGCTTCGCCAACAACCAGCTCGACGAGCGGCGGCAAGCCGGTTTTCCGCCATTCAGTTTTCAGGCGCTACTGCGTGCCGAAGCGCGCCAGCTCGACGATTCAATGCGCTTCCTGAAGAACGCAGTCGCCACAGCACAGCCTCTGCCGCGCGATGGCATCGCACTCTACGACCCGGTGCCGATGCGCATGTATCGCGTCATGTCGCTGGAACGCGCCCAATTGCTTGTCGAATCACCAAGTCGGCCGGCGCTGCAAAACTTCCTCGCTGCATGGATGAGCAAACTGCATGCACTGAAAGCACCGCGCGAACTGCGTTGGCACATTGACGTCGATCCGCTGGAGTTCTGAAATACGGATTTGCCTTTCCTGCTCACAGCGTGTTACGCGATCGCTGGATCTTCTACTTTCATCCGATACGCCGCCACCAGCGCCACGATAAAAATCACCAGTGATATCAGAAAGCCCTCGGCGAACGCCTGACAATGGTCGGCCGGTGTGCCACCAAGGCTCGCCGCACGCCAGCCGACGAACACCGCCAGACAGGCCACACCGAGTACGCCGCCAAGCTGGCGGATGTAACCGATGAACATTGCTGCCTGGCCGAGCAAATGGCCGTGGATACCCTGCATCGCGCCCTGAGTCAGTGAAGCGATGATCAGGCCTGAACCGATGCGGCCGAGCGTCGTCAGTTCGATAAAATAATCTGCGGAGTTTCGTGCCGAAACCAGCCACAGGCCGGCGAATGAGGCGGCCAGCAGGAGCAGCCCGGCGATCACGACGAGGCGCGGCGAGGTACGATCGGAAAGGAAACCGGCCAGCGGCAGGGTCAGCGCCAGTGCCAGGCCGCCGGGCACCAGCACGCCGCCGGCACGCGTCGCGCTGAGGCCGATGATGGTCTGCAGATAGAGAGGGATCAGGTAGGTCGAGCCGTAGATACCGAAGCCGTAGATAAACGATATTGTCATTCCCATGGTCAGCGAGCGGCGCCGGAACATCTCCATGTTGATGATGGCACCCGGATTGCGCGCTGCGTGACGCAGGAACCAAAGCAGCGCGGCAACCGCCAGCAGCGTCTCGCCGAATATCAGGGTGTTGCCTCCGGAAACACCCTTGAGATGCGTGACACAGCCCAGTAGCGCCATGGTCATTACCGACAGCAGCGTCATGCCGAGCCAGTCGAAATTCGCCGCCTTCTGTGTAATCAACGTCGGCAGCAGCCGCCAGGCGCCGAGTAAGGCCAACAGGCTGAACGGCAGGCTGAGAAAGAACACCGACTCCCAGCCGAAATTGTCGATCAGCACACCACCCAGTGCCGGCGAAACGGCCGGCGCCAGAACGATGGCAAAGCCGAACAGTCCCGAGGCACGTCCCTGTTTGTTGGCCGGGAACAGCCACATGATGACGTAACTGCCGATCGGATACATGATGCCGGCGGAGATACCCTGAGCGACGCGCGCTGCGAGCAGCAGCGGAAAAGTCGGGCTGATGCTGCCGAGCAGGCTGGCGACGATCAGCAGCACGGTTGCCCAGAGAAAGCTGCGGCGCAGGCCGAAACGCTGGATCAGCCAGGGCGTCGGCAGCATGGCAATGGTGTTCGCCACCATGAAGCTGGTGACGGCCAGCTGGACCTCCTCGCTGCCGATGCCGAAGTGCTTCATCAACGCCGGGACGGCGACGTTGAAGCCGGTGCTGAGAAGCACTGCACCGATGGTGCCAAGGGCAACCACGGCCATCACATACCATTTGTAGCGCTCGCCGTAACGGACGTAAAGCACTTCCTTGTCGAGCGGATTGGCAGCGGGCGGCATGATCGGTTCAGGAGCGGCCGTGGTCGGCCAAATTGTTTGATTTGTGTAACATTGAACGACACGCAGTCGTCAGGGCGTGAGTATAGACGAAGGCGTACCATACACCGCTGTCAGGCAGCGGCTCATAGTCTTATCGGACGATTGCAAAAGCACCGATTTGGGCGACCTTTGAACACTTAAGGAAAGGTTGATCGAGCCCATTTGTATTGACCCCTTCGACAGGCGCAATCCAAACGGATTGTCTGCGTATCACTGATTCCTTGATCCACCCACTTTCTTCAAGCCACAGGAACCCATCATGAAAGAAGCCGTCATCGTCAGTACCGCTCGCACCGCCATCGGCAAAGCCTATCGCGGCGCCTTCAACGACACCGAAGCGCCGACGCTCGGCGGCCATGTGATCCGCGCTGCGGTCGAACGCGCAAAAGTGAATCCCGCCGAAGTCGATGACGTGATTCTCGGCATCGCTGCCCAGCAGGGCACTCAGGGCTACACGGTCGGCCGCCTCGCCGGCTATGTTGCCGGCCTGCCACGCTCGGTGCCGGGCATGGCCCTCGACCGCATGTGCTCGTCGGGCATGGTTGCCATTGCCGACGCCGCCAAGACCATCATGGTCGGCGAGTCGGATGTCATCGTCGCCGGTGGTCTCGAAACAATTTCGCTGGTACAGAACAAGTTCAAGAACAGTCATCGCTCAATGTCGAAAGCGGCGCTTGCTGCCGAGCCAGCCGCCTACATCCAGATGATCGAAACGGCCGAGATCGTCTCGCAGCGTTTCAATATCTCGCGCGCCGCGCAGGACGAATACGCGCTGCAAAGCCAGCAGCGTTATGCCGCCGCTCAGGCCGCCGGTAAATTCGATGCCGAGATCGTGCCGATGACCGTGGAAAAACAGCTCTTCGACAAGGAAGGCAATCCAACCGAAAAGCAGACCGTGACCATCGAAAAAGACGAAGGCAACCGTGCCGACACAACGCTGGAAAGCCTCGCCGCACTGAAGCCGGTATGGAAGAACGGCACCTGGGTCAAGGAAGGCACGTTCATCACTGCCGGCAACGCCTCGCAGCTTTCCGACGGTGCATCCGTCTCGGTGCTGATGAGCCGCGACATGGCCAGGGAACGCGGCCTGGAACCGCTCGGCGCCTATCGCGGCCTCGCAGTCGCCGGTTGCAAGCCCGACGAAATGGGCATCGGTCCGGTCTTCGCGATTCCAAAACTATTGAAGCGACATAACCTGAAAGTCTCCGATATCGGCCTCTGGGAAATCAACGAAGCCTTCGCCTGTCAGGTCGTTTATTCGCGCGACCAGCTTGGCATCCCCAACGACAAGCTGAACGTCAATGGCGGTGCCATTGCCATTGGCCATCCCTTCGGCATGTCCGGTGCACGCCTCGTCGCTACCGCCCTGCTCGAAGCACGCCGACGCGGCGAGCGCTGGGTAGTGGTGTCAATGTGCATCGGTGGCGGCATGGGTGCGGCAGGACTGTTTGAAGTGATCTGAGCATCCGGGCCGGGGCCGGGTTCACAGCAAGCCCGGTTTCGTTTATTCCCGTAAATAGTCAGAGAAATGGCCAATCATGACGAAGCTGCGTACTCCTTCAGTCGTCTCCGACCATTTTGTGCGTCATAGAGGCAGATTGCGCGACTTGCGTCCAGCATGAGAGAAGAACAGCCGGTCGAACAAAGCTATCGGCATCAGGCGCAGCAGTTTGGCGGCAATCGCCATTTGCCAGGGCACAACAGCATAGCGGGAGCCCCGCGCGATGTTGCGGGCAATGCGCCGCGCCGCTTCGTCGGCCGGGAGAATGAAGGGCATCGCATAGGTATTGACATCGGTCATCGGTGTGGCGATGTAGCCGGGCACAATGGTCGATACCGTGACACCGCTGCCATGTAATTCCACCCGCAGACTTTCCAGGTAGCTGATCACGGCGGCCTTCGATGCACAGTAAGCACCCGCGCCCGGTATCCCGCGAATTCCAGCGACTGAGGCAATGCCGACAAGCCGGCCACGCTTTGCCGTGCGCATTGCGGCAACGAAGGGATGAAAGGTGTTGAGCATGCCGAGCAGGTTGATCTCCAGCACTCGGGCAAATGCCGGCAGATCCGCTGACTCCTCGGTCAGCGTGCCACGGCTGACGCCGGCATTGGCAATGACGATATCAGGCAGGCCGGCGCGCGCGATGAAATCATTTGCCGCCATCTTCAATGCGGCGGCATCGCCGACATCAAGCGGATAGAGGTGGCATGCGCAAGGCAACCCGGCGGCAATCTGTTCGAGCAGCTCTCCGCGCCGTGCGACAAGCCCCAGTACGACCTTGCCCTGGGCGTAATGTTGCGTCAGCGCCGCGCCGAGGCCGCTTGACGCGCCGGTAATAAAAATCCGCTGGCAGTCGCTGCTTATTTCTTTCCGCCCTGCTCGGCGCGCGCCTTGGCGATCAGTTCATCCATGATGACCACGACTGGTTCAAAAGCGCCATTGGTCATGGTATTTGAAGTCATGTATTTCCCACCGACGATCACCGTCGGCACGCCATTGAGGCCATACGTCCGGGTCATCTGCTGGGCGCGGCTGATCTTGCTTTGGACGGCAAAGGAATTGTAGGCGTCGGAGAATTTCTTTCGATCCACACCTTTCTTCACCAGCCAGTCAGTGACTTCCGACTCAAGATTGAAGTTCATGCGATCCCGATGAACGGCATCGAACAGATCCTTGTGCAGGCGCTCTTCTTCGCCGATGGCATCAAGGGCATAGTACAGGCGAACACCGGGCGTCCAACGGCCGAAGTCCGCCGGTACGCGATGGAACACGACGTCCTTGGGCAGGGTCTTCAGCCACTTGCCCAGTACCGGTTCGAAGTCATAGCAGTGCGGACAGCCGTACCAGAAAAATTCGATTACCTCGACCTTGCCCTTGGTGTCGATCGGCTGCGGCTGGGTGAGGACTGCGTAGTCCTTTCCTTCCTTGATTTCGGCCATGGCGCCGTTGGCAGCAAAGGCGAACAACAAAGCAGTAATGACAAATAAAAATCCTGGCTTGCGCATAAAATTCTCCTGATCAGGTCAGTTGCAAAAAATTACGGGGTTGGCACGATTGGCCTGGTTTTAGCCATGCTTGCCTGAATTCCATTCTGTGCAAGCAGCGTGCGCACGCGATTCATTTCTTCAGGTTTTGTGTAAGGGCCGACACGCACCCTGTACATAAGACTCTTGTCAGGCATGTTAGTTTCCTGCACGCTGGTTTCCACCCCCATCAATGCCAGCTTGGCCTTCATGTTGTCGGCCTCGGCGGGTTTATGGAATGCACCGGCTTGAAGATAAAAAACCTCCTCAACTGGTGCTGATTGGCCATCCTGCGGCGTCACCGCTGCAACCGGCTTCGCATCGCCTGCTACGGTTCCAGGTGTGGCCTCTTGGGCGCCCGGCAGGATTTTGTAAAACTCGAAGCGCGGTTTTTCATTTGAACCGTTGATGACCTTGTCCCCCGGCTTTCCCGGTAATTGCTGCGGCTGAACCGCTTGTTGCGACGCTTCGCCGACGGGCTTGTCGCTCTTCTCGGGCCGCGCGGTCTTGTCAAGGAATGGCAGCGGCGTCTTGTTCAGATACCAGATGACACCGAATGCACACAGCAGGCCGATCAACAGACCGAGAAAAATGCCGAGCAGAGTGCCGCCACGACTCATGTGCGGTGTTGCAATGCGGTGACTGCGATTCAGTGTCAATGTCAATACGGGTTTCGCGTTCATTCACATACTCTCTGGCGCCGAGACGCCCAGAATTTCCAAACCATTGCGCAGCACCTGACGAAGTGCCGCAATCAGCGCCAGACGTGCATTGCGTTGCCCGGCATCGTCGACAAGAATTCTTTCGGCATTGTAGTAGCTATGGAAGTCGCCGGCCAGATCCTTGAGATAGAAGGCGATGGCATGCGGTGCATAGTCACGCGCCGCATCTGCCAGAGTATCTGGAAACGCCGCCAGCCGCGCACACAGTGCCATTTCGCGCTCACCAACGAGTGGCGCCGGATCAAAGCTGGCCAGAGTTTTCGGGTCACCGCCCCATTGCGTCAAGACTGAACAGACACGGGCATGGGCGTATTGAACATAGTAAACCGGGTTGTCATTGCTCTGCGATTTCGCCAGTTCGAGATCGAAATCAAGTGCTTGCTCGGCCTTGCGCAGCAGATAGAAAAAACGACAGGCATCGTTGCCGACTTCGCTGCGCAAATCACGCAACGTTACATACTGACCGCCGCGCGTGGACATGGAAACTTTTTCGCTGCCGCGCCAGAGCGAGACAAACTGCACCAACAGTACGTCCAGCGGCTTGTCTGCCCCTTCGCCGCCATCATGTCCAAGCGCCTGCAACGCACCGCGTACGCGCGGGATATAGCCATGATGATCGGCGCCCCAGATGTCGACGATCTTGTCGAAGCCACGCTCCAGCTTGTTGAGGTGATAGGCGATGTCCGAGGCGAAATAGGTGTACAGCCCGTTATCGCGCTGCACGACACGATCCTTCTCGTCACCAAAGGTGGTCGAACGGAACCATTTGGCGCCGTCCTGCACATACAGATGACCGTTCTTTTCGAGTAGCGCAACTGCCTTGTCGACCATGCCGGTGTCGAACAGCGAGCGTTCGGAAAACCACACGTCAAAATGCACACCAAATTCTTCAAGATCAGCGCGACAATCATTTAGTTGCTCATTCAGAGCGTGCCGATGAATGTAGTCCCAGCCCTCGCCAAGCAGTTCCTTGCCGGCGGCGATCAGGCCATCAAGATGTTCCTCGCGATTCGCTTCATCTTCCGCCAGTGCTGGCGTTTTTGCGAGTACGACGGCCGCGGCGTGCCGATAGCGGTCGCCATGCAATTCACGTATCTGCCGGGCCATGTCTTTGACATAATCGCCCTGATAGGCATTGCCCGGAAATGGCGCAACCTCGTTGAATAATTCCAGGTAGCGCAGCCAGGTGGACACGGCGAGAATATCCATCTGACGGCCGGCGTCATTGACATAATATTCGTTTGTCACCTGATAGCCGGCACACGCCAGCAGACGGGCCAGCGTGGCGCCGTAAGCCGCGCCACGGCCATGACCGACATGCAGCGGGCCGGTTGGATTGGCCGAGACGAATTCAACTTGCAGCTTGCGCCCGCCGCCGAGATTGCATCTGCCATACTCCGCGCCCAGATCCAGCACTTGCTTGACCACTTGTGTTCGCGCACTGGCGGCA
>DAOLZE010000044.1:0-13372 GCA_035426125.1 Rhodocyclaceae bacterium | reverse complement strand
TCGGCCGCCGCCTGTGGTTTCCGGAGATCCGCTCCAGCAACGGCAATCGCCGCCAGGGCGCAGAACGTGCCGCGATCAATGCGCCGATGCAGGGAACGGCAGCCGACCTGATCAAACTGGCGATGATTGCGGTCCAGAACTGGCTGGAAAGCAGTGGCCTGAAATCGCGCCTCGTGCTGCAGGTGCATGACGAACTGGTCCTGGAAGTGCCTGATGAAGAACTGATGGAAATCCGCATTCATCTGCCGCGTTTGATGACTCAGGTTGCAGACCTGAAAGTACCGCTCATTGTTGAGGTGGGTGTTGGGCCGAATTGGGAAGCCGCGCACTGAGTCGACAGCGCTGGCCAAAACCGGGTTAGGAGGCCGAAAGTGTATAATTTATTCTTTTACTCTTGCCGGGTTTCCGGACCAGCTTCATGGGCGCAAACGCCGACAAGGAATTAAGCAGCAAGGAAGTTTACTGGCGCCTTTTGGGTTACGTGCGCCCTTATCGCTGGGCCTTCATCGTCGCAGTCTGCTGCATGATTGTGTCGTCCTCACTAGAGCCCGCCCTGCCTGCCTTGTTGAAGTTCATCCTTGATGATGGCTTCGCACAAAACCAGGACTCGTTAGATTGGGTGTTCTACCCCTCTCTTGTATTCGCCATCTTTCTGGTTCGGGCAATCGTCGGCTTGATCGCCGACTATGCAATGACATGGGTCTCCCAGCACGTCATTGCCGATCTGCGCAAACGGATGTTCGATGGCTTATTGCGCCTCCCCAACAGTTACTTCGCAGACAACCTCTCGGGACGCCTGATTTCCCGCGTCACCAGCGACGTCAATGGCGTAGCAAGCACGGCAACGACAGCCATCACCACCTTCGTCAAGGACAGTTTCAGCATCATCGGTCTTCTCGGCTGGCTTCTCTACCTAAATTGGAAGCTAACCCTGATTACTTTTGCAATCGCGCCGCTCATTGCCATGGCTGTACGTGGTTTCAATGGTCGGGTCCGTAGCCTGGCGCGTGGCCTGCAGGGTGCTCAAGGCATGTTGACTCAGGTACTGCAGGAAGCCATTGAAGGTCAGAAGGTCATCAAAATATTCGGTGGACAGCACTACGAAACGCAACGATTTGGCAAACTCATCGATAACCAGCGCCACCTGCAAATGCGCTCGGCGCTGGCGCTCGCCCTTCAAGGCCCGATAGTGCATTTCTTCGTCGCCGTGGCACTGGCGATCATCATGGCGATTGCGCTTTACCAGGCAGGCCACGGTCAGGCCACCGTAGGCAGCTTCGTATCCTTCATCACAGCAATGCTGATGATCCTGGCACCGCTACGCCGCTTGGTCGATGTCAATGCGACGATCCAGAAGGGCCTGATCGCCTGCGAAAGTGTCTTTCATGTTCTTGACCAACCCGCCGAAACAGACCACGGAAAACACCCTTTCCCTCGTGCCCGGGGCGAAATCCAGTTTGAAAACGTCAGCTTCAGTTATCCGGGTAACGACCGAAACGTCCTCGACGATTTCAGCTTCACGGTCAAACCAGGTGAATGCGTCGCGCTGGTCGGACCCTCAGGCAGTGGAAAGACAACCATTGCCAATTTGCTGCCCCGCTTCTTCGATGTCAACTCGGGCCAGATACGTATTGATGGCGTACCCATCGCCGATATCCCACTGATCGACTTGCGCAACAATATGGCACTCGTCAGTCAGGATATTGTGTTGTTCAACGACACGATCGCCAACAACATTGCCTACGGCTGTAGTGGCTCGGTCAGCCGGGAAGCGATTACCACCGCCGCCCAGGCGGCCCATGCCATGGAGTTCATCGAACGGCTGCCGCTAGGCCTTGATTCGTTAATCGGTGAAAAAGGAGCAAAGCTGTCTGGCGGGCAGCGTCAGCGCCTGGCAATCGCCCGAGCCCTGCTCAAAGACGCCCCGATCCTCATTCTTGATGAGGCAACCTCCGCGCTGGACACCGAATCCGAACGCATGGTTCAGGAGGCCTTGGACGAACTGATGGTTGGTCGTGCCACACTCGTTATTGCGCATCGCCTCTCAACGATTGAACGAGCCGACCGTATCATCGCAATGAGCAATGGCCGCAACCTGGAAGAAGGCAACCACAAAGAACTGCTCAAGGCTGACGGACTTTATGCCCGTCTTTATCGCTTGCAACGAGAGCAGGAAAACCAAGAGGTGGAAGCTTAACCATGCTCGGACTAATGCGGCGTAATCGCCGCCCCACGCCACTACGTCACCTGGTCAGCCTATTGCATCGGGAACTACCCACGCTTCCCGCTGGGCCATTCGCCACACAACCTCCTTCGCACCATATTTTTTCGGCGGGCACCTACACGCCAGTCTTCGCACGACTGGCCGCAGAAACGGCGCTCAAGGCATGCCCGGCCGAATTTCGCCGCGATTTCAGACTTTACATCCACGTCGATGGTGTTGCCTCATCAGTACGCTCGGGCCTGCTCGCCTGGCTACGCGAAATTCCCGGCGTGGAAGTCACCTACGGCATGTTTGGCATCCTCCCCTTCGACCGGATTCCCGGAAAATGGCATCAAGTCATGGTCAATGACGTGGTCGCCCGCTTCCAGGGTGAAAAGCATCTGGCTTTCATCGACGCAGACCTTTTCGTGCAGGACGATAGCTGGTGGCAACAGTGTCGCCAGCATCTCGATGACGACGTTTATGCCTTGACGGTGGGCTTGCGCCCCAAGAGTACGCTGACCCTCGGCGAGCAGCACTACGTGGCAATGAAGACCAACCTCTTTACGCTGAACACCCAGGCCCATCTCGAACTAAACCGCCAACGTTATACGAAGGACAATCGGGCACTGGAGTTGCTCCATCGTGAATTCCCCAAGGGCCAGCTCAACGTCAACGCCGTAGACAGCCTGATTGGCGGCTCTCTGCGTGCCCAGGCTCATGGCTACAAGGTACTGGATGTCGAGGCAGAGGTTCCACACTGCCACATCGGAGGTTTCTCACACCTCAAGGCAGGCAAGTTCAAGGACTACCAGAATCCCGAGCGGAAGGATTCCGTACGCGGCCTACTGGGTCAGGCCCGCTTTCTGCCCAAAGTTATCGCCTATTTCGACCACCGTGGCTGGGGTAGTTTCGTGGAGGCGGGCTACCGCCGCGATGTCGGCCAGATGCTAGCCTATATCGACTCGATAGCGCCGCTGCGCGAGATGATGCTGAGCCTCCCTATGACGCCACGCGAAACGATGTTCGAGACCATCGTCACCAGTCTCTGAGACGGCTCTCATGGCAAAACTGTCCGTCTGCCTACTGACCTACAACTCTTCCCGCACGCTTGAGCGCTGCCTGTTACCGGCGCAGTGCATCGCAGACGAATTGGTCATCATCGATTCTGGCAGTACTGATGGCAGCCTTGAGTTGCTAAATGGGCACGGCCTGTCAGCGATTTACCGCCCCTATCTGACGCATGCAGACCAGATGAACTTTGCCATCGACCAAGCTGCACACGACTGGGTGCTCTGCCTTGATAGCGATGAGTTCCTTGATGCTGAGACGCTTGCAGCCATCACGGCACTGAAGCCAGAACTCGAGGATCCGACGATCGGCTACCGCATCCAGCGTTACTGGCATGTCCTTGGTCGTGAAGTCCAGGCTATCTACCCGGTTTCTTCGCCGGACAAGCCACTGCGCCTATTCAACCGGCGCCAGGTACGTTTCAACGACCAACCCGTCGACGACAAGGCCGTCGGTGCAAAAACACGGATTGTGCTGCCCGGACACGTTGTTCACGACACCTTCTATTCATTGCACGAGTTATTCAGCAAGCTCAATAGCTACACCACCCGCTTGGTCGATCTCCAGAACATACCATCAAGCCTTACCCGCGCCTTCACATCACCTATCTTCGCCTTCTTGAAATGGTATTTCAGCAAGGGGGCCTGGCGGGATGGCGGTGTCGGCGTTGTGACAGGGGTTTACGCCGCTGGTTACTCATTTTTGAAGTACTTCAAAGCTTGGTGTCGGCACCATCGTTTACCCCTCAAATAGGCATCCATGGCGAAAAACGACAGCCTCGTCATCTTCCGCAAGCAACTTGGCGATGTGCTCTTATTGCAGCCCGCCCTTGCCTTGCTGGCCCAGCAAGGCAAGGTCTCGCTGGCGACGCGCGCAAACTTCGCCGATCTGCTGGCGCTGATGCCTGGAAACATTTCGTTAGCCCCACGCTGGCTACCGTCGGCAAGCGTCGTTTACTGCCTGGAAGCGCGCCGTGGTGCTCTGGTCTACGCGGCTCAAGCCCTCGGGGCAACCCGCCACCTGCTACTGACTCGTGATAACGCGCCCTGGTGGCAGACTCTTTTTTTCACCGATATGCGGATTTATCCAGGCGAAACTGCTTATCGTGCAGCGCTGTATTATCAGATGGTCGGCGGCAAAGCTGAGAATTTCGAGCCACCTCGTCTGAAAACTCCACCTCCTGACTGGCAATTGCAAGGACTTCCCGCGGCTTATGGCGTTATTCATCCCACGGCCGCTTGGCAGCGCAAGGCTTGGGCGCCGGAGCGCTGGATCGAGGCCCTTGCTGGATTGGGTGACGGATTAAAATGGGTAATCAGCAGCGGCCCCGCGCAATGGGAGAAGGAACTCGCATCCCGGCTCGCAACGGGTTTGGGCGAACAGGCAATCAATCTGGCCGGACGGACATCAATACGCGAATACCTCGCCTTGCTTGCCAACGCAAAACTAACTTTGTGCATAGACGGTTCAGCCAGCCATCTCTCTGCTGCCTTCGGAAAACCAACGTTAACCCTGTTCGGGCCAACCAATCCGAAGCATTGGCATTGGGCAAGCCCCATCACTCCCTACTTGAGCGCCACCGACTACAGCACTGAAAAGCGTCCACCCGCCGACGCCATTCCAGTTGCTGTGGTACGCAAGGCGATCGCTGACTTGCTGGAAAAAATTGATGTCTGAACCTTGGCTTTACGTTAGTGATGCCAAATTCTCCGGGATTGGTATCGACCTGGTCAGCGAACAGCAGATTCTTGCCTTTTCCGAGTCTGCTTGCCCCGTCGATGTCGTTGCTCGCGGCAGCCTCAAACTCCCGCACGTAAATAATTTTCGGCATCCCTTGCCGCCGACCAAATTATTCTCCTGGCTACCATCGCAGGACTACTATGCGCTGAATAAGCGCTACTTTTCCCACTTGGGCCGTCGCCGCTTCGAACAGGCAGACTATGGCGGAGTCGTCGCCTGGTCCCGCACAGCGTTGCAGATATTTGAAGCAGCAGCCAAGCGGGGAGTACCACGACTGCTGAACGTCGGCAATTCGCACCGGGATTTCGATAGTGGCCTCGCGGCTAACGAAACCCCACGCTGGCCACGCATTCCACACACTCGCTACCGCGCTGAATACGAACTCGCCACCTTGATTCTCGTGGCCTCAGATCAGGCGGCACACAGCTTCCACGTTCAGGGCGTCCCTCCCGAGAAGGTTCGTACCATATATCGTGGCGCCGACACCGAGCGCTTCAGACCGCTACCCGACAAGCCAACCCGCCCATTCATCGTCGCCAGTTGCGGCCTGCTTGGCGAACGCAAGGGTACCTATCAATTACTCGGTGCTTGGCGGCGATTGGCCCTACCTGATGCCGAACTCTGGTTAATTGGCCATCTCCCCGAAGCCGAAGAGCAAGAAGTACGTGCGATGGCAAGCGCCAACGTGCGTTTTCTGGGATTCCGTAAGGATCTGCCATCCCTGATACGGCAGGCACATCTACACGTGCTGCTGTCACGCAACGAGGGAATGGCCAAGGTGCTGCTTGAAGCAGCGGCCAGTGGCGTACCGAACTTATGTACACCTGAAGCGGGCTTACCGCCGGATGCAGAGGGAACCCTGTTTATCAGTGATCGCAATTGCGAAGATGAAGTGTGTGCGGCGATAGAAGCTTGCTACCTCGACACTGCTGCCACTTCTCGCCTTGGCCTTGCGGCCCGTCGTATGGTTGAACAGCGCTTCGGCTGGGCAGCGTTCCGAAGCCGTTTCATGCAGGCCGTCACAGAGGCTTCAAGGACGAAATGAACCTCCTGTTCGCTTTCCCGGAACCACTGCCCTTGCCGCGTGCACGCAGCGTTCAGGTCGCCTGGATGACCGATGCGCTATGTGCTGCCGGGGTTAACGTGACGCTGGCTCACGTTCCCTCGCCCGATGGTCATCCGCTGCAACCCATTGACAAACCCCTGCCTGCCCGGCTGCGCCTGCTACCACTATCCAACCGCTGGCCGTTTCCGTTCTCCCGTTGGCATTCGGTATCCCGTTTTACCCGCCAGCTTGTCCGGCACATCGACACTGCTTCACCCGATGCTATTTTCGTCCGGCACATCAAACTGGCCTATCAGCTACTCAAATTACGTCCTAACACCCCACTGATTTACGAGGCACATGAAGTTTTCGCCGCCAACGCGCAGCCGGCCAAACGCCAGAAACTCGCTGAGCAGGAAGCGTTTGTACTTACCCACGCGAAGGGTATTGTGCATATTTCCCGTGCCGTTCAGGAGGCCTTGCATAACGACTACCTATTCAGTAACCAGGAAATAGTCCTGCACAGCGCAGCCGAAACTCCCAAAGCGCCGGCGATCAAAGACTGGGCCAACTGTGCCCGGCACATTGTTTACGCCGGGAGCTTCTTCAGCTGGAAAGGTGTTGACGATCTGATTGATGCCGCCGCCGAACTACCGGGCTATCGCATGCTATTGATCGGCGGAGAGCCTGCCGAAATAGAGCGACTGGGCGCCCGGATCGCGCCTACCGGCGCCGAAGTGGTCTTGCTCCCGCGCATGAGCTCATCGCAAGCCTTGGAATACCTGCAGGAAGCCTGCATCGCAGTGTTACCTAACCGGGCCGAGGGCGTCAGCCATTTCACCTCGCCACTGAAGTTGTTTGAATACATGGGTGCCGGCTGTGCCGTTGTCGCGGCAGACTTGCCGTCGATACGCGAAGTATTGGGTGAAGATGAAGGCCGCTGGTTTTCCCCTGGCTCCCCGGCCGCTCTCGCCGAAGCGATTCGCAGCCTGGGTGAAGCGCCTGAACTTGCCCGCAGTTGCGGTGCGGCAGCTGCCGTTAAAGCCGGGGAATACACCTGGCTTGGACGGGCCGAGGCACTACGTCGTTTTATCGATTCCCTGCTGAAAGTCTGAGCATGTTCTTTACCGTCTATACGCCGACCTACAATCGCGCAGATTTGTTGCACCGTGTTTATGACAGCCTGATGACACAGGATGACCGCGACTTTGAATGGCTGATCATTGATGATGGCTCGACCGACAACACGGAAGCAATCGTTCAAAATTGGGCGACAAAGGCCCCATTCCCGGTACGTTATGTCCGGCAGGCCAATCAGGGAAAGCACATCGCCACCAACCGTGCAGTCGAACTTGCCGCAGGCGAAATGTTTGTCATCGTCGACTCAGACGACTGGCTCACTACAGGTTCACTTGGCGCAATCCGGCAAGCCTGGTCATCAATCCCCTCGGCTGAACGGGATCGCTTCTGCGGCGTTGCAGGCCTTTTTATCGAACCAAACGGCAAGGCATGCACCAAGCACTTCCCAGAGCCTCATCTCGACTCGAATATGGTCGAGATCGTCACGGTGCACCAAATAAAAGGCGAAATTTCGATCGCGACGCGAACCGATATTCGCCGGCGTTTTCCCTTCCCAGAAAATGTCGGGCGCTTCTGCATGGAAACCTTGGTGTGGAACCGCTTAGCGCAACATTACCTGATCCGCTTTACCAACCAAACGTTCCAGATCAAGGATTATCAGGAACAAGGCCTGACCAAATCCGGCTTGGCCCGCCGCATGAGCACAGCCCCCGCCGCTTACATTATCCGCAGTCAGGAATTTCTCGGCTTGCAGGGGATGCGCATTCCCTGGCGGCAACGGCAAATCGCGATGCGGCTGCTGATCTGTGCCTCGCTGCATGCCAATATCGGTTTTTTACAGCAGCTTTCCGAGACGCCTCACAAACTTCTTTGGCTCACCCAATTGCGCAAAGGATGGCGTGAGTACCGACGCCATCGCGCCACGCTGGATATCGCGACATGAAGATTGCCATCGTCAATCAGCACCCGACGGATATGCTGGGTGGCAGTGAAATTCAGTGCGACATAATCGCACGCACGCTCGTCGAATTTGGTCATGAGGTCGATTACATCGCCGTCGGTGGCCACGACTGCGATGCTTACGAAGTCCCCTATCGTGTTCGCCCGGTCGCTCGACAGGCCAAAGCGATTGCCGAACAGGTGATTGCAGCCAAGCCAGACATACTTTACTGGCGATTCAACAAACACTGTTTCGCCAAGGCGGCACAACGAATCAAACAAGCCGGTATCCCGATCGTCTTCTCTGTTTCTCATGTGCGCGATGTTTCCCGCTTTTATCTGCAGCCCGGCACCTGGCGTTCAGGGGGGCTGCGCGGCCTGCGACGCGCACTTAAAGAAAGCTGGCAACTTTATCGGGAGCATCGCGGCTTTGACTATGTCGATGCTTTGGTCAGCAACAACCCGGACAACCTCCGTGGGGCAGACATTCCGCTGCAGGCCTACATTCCGAACTCGATGATCACCACCGCGCAGCCGTTCACGTGGCCACGTCCGTACTGCCTATGGGTCGCCAACATCAAGGATCGCAAGCAACCTGAAAAGTATGTCGAATTGGCAAGCGCACTGCCTGATCTCGGCGTGGACTTTCTGATGGTTGGCCAGTTGCAGAGCAAGTCTTACGCTTCAATGCTTGCTAACGGCCCGATCAATTTTCATTTCCTTGGCGAGAAACGTCTGGAAGAGGTCAACGGCATGCTTGCCGGTAGTCTGTTTTTGATCCACACCTGTCATCCAGAAGGATTCAGCAACAACTTTATCCAGGCCTGGTTGCAGGGTAAAACCCTGGTCAGCCTGTCTTTTGACCCGGGTGGATTACTGACGAACGAAGGCCTCGGTCTGTATGCCGACAACGACATGGGGAACTTCATCGCCCAAAGCCGCCAGTTGATTGAATCACCGGATCTTGCCAACCGTATGGGCGAACACGCCCGTATTTATGCAAACAGCCACTTCTCGCCGACAACCAACGTCCGTCAACTGGAATCCTTATTCAACGAACTCCTCAAAAATCCGGACTGCAAATGATCCCAGCAAATTCGTGGTGGCGACAGCCAACGTTCTGGAACCAGGCACTCACCGTGTTCGTTTCCCTATACATCCTCGGCCTTTTTCTGCCCGGCCTGCCCAAGCTCGAAAATATCGCGTTGTACGGTGCCGTTCTGATCACCCTGTTCGATGGTCGCTGGCGATCGGGCCTCCAATGGCTGACCCATCCGCTGATTCTGTTGCTGCTCGCGCTGCTCGGTTGGTTGTTGCTCACGGCAACGCTATCCGATCAGCCCTTGCTGTCACTCACCGAATACCGGCGCAGTTTCAAGGACTATTTTCTGATCTTTCTACCCCTGATGTTCGTGCTGAGCAATGAGGCCAGCCGTCGTCTGCTCGCCCGCCTCATCGCTTTCTGGGGTGTGATCATCGTCTGCACAAATGGTGCTCAGTACGTGCACGAATGGTTTACCGATCCGTCGCGCCTGCTGGATGTCAAGGCCCACCGCGGCTGGGGGCATCCACTGGTTTTCCTGCTGCCCTTTGCGCTGATGGAAATGCGCCTGAGTGCTGGCCGCGTCTCCTGGGCATGGTTGCTGCTGGCGCTTGTCGAGGCTGCCATGATCATTGCGACCGGCGCACGCGGGGCATGGTTGGCCATGCTTGCAGTCGTTCTGGTCTGGGCAGTTGCCGGTTTCAACCGCAAGCAATTGCTTCGGCTTGCGGCTGGTGGCTTCGTCATCCTGCTAATTGCCTACTTCGTGCTGCCCACCTTCCTCCTCCGGGCCAAGGTTGAGCAGGGATTCGACTCCTCTTCACGCACCACTGGCACCTGGGGACCGGCCATCGAGATGATGGATGAGCGCCCCATGCTGGGCTTCGGTTTCGGCAAGGACGCTTTTAGTCGGGAATTCAACCAGCGCGCGCCGGAACGCGAATCATGGAGCATCAAACAGTCGATAGGGCCGCACAGTCTTTATCTTGAGGCTGGATTTGCGGGTGGCTATCCCGCACTGGCTGGCATTATCCTGCTGTTTGGGGCAACACTTGCATACGGTTACCTTGGCTTTGGGCGAAGCAGACTTCAAGAACAGCGCCTTTTTGTCTTGGCTGCAAGCAGTGCATTCGTCGGTTTCTACCTCACCCGCGGCGCTATGGAGACGATACGCTGGGGCCCAATGATCATCCTGCTCGGGATAATCGTCAGCGCATCCCGTCCGCCCTCCAGCCAATGATCAATCTCTCGAACCAAACACAGTAAGTTTTGCCGAGCACTGACGGGGGAGCAATCTCCTCTCTGTTCGTGCTCGGTCAAATCTGGGGTGAGAGACGGTGATACAGCGCAAGAAGACGCGACGACATCGTCGGCAAATCCAGCGCCTCGACACTTTGCCGGGCCAGTAGATGAGCAGCCGGCTCCATGGACAGGCAAATCAGTTTGTCCAACGCCCGGGCGAGTTCATTTTCAGATAAGGGATCGACGATCAGACCATTCTGGCCCTCAACCACCCATTCGCGTGCCCCGCACGCTATGCCGGTCAGGATCGGCAAACCGCAGGCCATGGCTTCCAGGGCAGCATTCGGACAGGGGTCGTACAAGGTCGGGAGAACGAACGCATCAGCCGCGCCGTAGAACGGTCGAACATCCTTGACTGGCCCAAGGAAATGGGTGCTTTCAGAAATACCCAGGCGCTCCGCCAGACGACGGGTTGCATTCAGTTTGCGATCAGCGCCCACCACAAGCAGATGTGCGCCAGACTTTGCCGCGCTGACAAAGGCGCGTAATAGTTGAGGCACACCTTTGCGCTCATAACCGCTGCCGACATAGAGCAACAAGGGCGTCGTACCGGACACGCCGAGTGATTGACGTACGGTTGCCCGATGCAGATCGGCGAGGCGTGGGTGAAAATCGTGGGTGTCGACCCCGTTGTAGATGACATGCAGCTTGCTGCGGTCAACCCCGTAATACTGCACAATCTCGTCCGCCACCATGTGTGAATTGCAGATCACGGCTCGCAGTGCCGGATGAGAGAACATGGCCTCTTCGGCCGCCAGCACGTGGCGATGAAAGGGTGAAAAACGCTGAGCAAGGCGTCGCCAGGGTGGCAAAAATCGGGCACGTTGAGCTAACCACGCTGCATGGACACCATCACCGGCACGAAAAATTGAACAACCCGGCACTCTTTCGTGCGACTGCACCAGATCAAAATCACCGGCAGCAATCACCTGTTGAACGCAGGCAGTAAACGCCTTGTCGCGCCCGGCGCGCCCGGCCAACCAGCTGCCTCGCGAAGGGTCGCAGATGATCGTCCGAAAACCTTCCCGCGGCGCTCCATCCCAATTACGGGTAATCAACGTAACTTCCGTACCCTCCGCAACCAGAGCGCCCAGCGCCCGCTCGACAAAGCGCTCGGCGCCGCCGTAAGGGTTGTAACGCTGGCGAATAATGGCAATTTTCATGGCCGCCATTCTAGTACCAGCGCTTGCCGTTGTGCTTTTAACGGGGGAGTTCAATGCTTGTGCACGATCCGTAGGCAAATATCAGTTGCGTCCATTCAGCCGGTGGCAGCGCCTGCCAATGGGCCAGCAACGTCCGAATCACACCGGCATGGGTAACGAGGACCACTTCCGGCAGGTCAAGGCTATTCACGAACGCCAGCGCTCGTTGCTGCAACATCAAGGCTGATTCACCCCCCGGCGGCACATAACCGGCGACATCGGCCGCCCAGGCATCGATTTCGAGGCGCGGAATCGAATCCCACGGTCGACCTTCCCAATCGCCGAAATTCATCTCGGCCAGACGGTCGTCAATTAACGGCACTGGATGCAGCAGGTTCGCCAAGTCACGGCAACGCAGCAGGGGGCTGCTCCAAACCGGCAAACCAGGCGGCAATTTGTCACGCAGGCCGATCGCCACTGCGGCGACGTTTTCGGCCGAAATATCGAGTTGACCGTAGCAGATGCCCGGCGCAATCGCCGGCTTAGGGTGGCGAACCAGATGAAGGATCATGCGATTGCAAAAATCAAGGGGGCGATCGAATCGACCCGCAAATTGGCTTTTTTGGAAAAGCCTAGCCCACGTAAACCAAATCGCCGCAATCCCAAGGCCAGCAAGCCGGACTGATTATTTTCGGGTGCGTCGCTCAAGGAGTTCCATTTCTTCCTTGTATTTGCGAATTTCTGCGTGAATCTTGTTCTGCTCGGTCATGGGTAGCAGCGTTGTATTCATAAGCTTGTCTTCGAGCTGCTTGATATTGCTGACCAGAGTTTTAATTTTGTCGTATACATTCGCGAACATGGCGCACTTACCTTAGTAATAGTAATTTTTTGATTCTAAGATAAATAAGTTGCGAACCAATCGCGATTAATACGGCCACGAGGCCAATATACCCAAATAAAACGCGATTTCGCTGAGCTGTTGCGTCGTCCCCAAGCAATCGCCCGTGTACCCCCCCAGCCAGCGTTTGAACTTGGCGGCCAGCCAGAAGGTGACCAACCCTGCCAGCGCAGCGCCGATGATGGCCTTTTCCAGCGGCAAAAAAGCCAGTGCCGCAACCACGAAACTCAAGGCAACCAGCATAGCCCCCGGCGACAAACGCGTCGCCAGCGGTTTGGCCTTGGAGAGCAAATCCTCACGGACGTAATCCATCGTCGCCAGCAAAACCGTGGCACAGAAGCGCGATAGCGCATGCCCGGCGAGCAGGGCGAAGGGAATCAAGGCCGGTTCCAGGGAACTCAACAGCAGAAACTTGCCGAGCAGCGCCAGCACCATCGCCACCACGCCATAACTGCCAACCCGCGAATCCTTCATGATTTCGAGGATGCGCAGTTTTTCCCAGCCACCGCCGAGGCCATCGACGGTATCCGAGAGGCCGTCCTCATGGAAGGCGCCGGTCGCGTAGATAGTCGCCGCCATCGAGAGCAGTACGGCCACCGCTTGCGGCCAGAGTTGCGCGGCGCCGAGATAGACCAGCGCGCCGATACCGCCGATCAGCAGGCCAACCGCTGGAAAATAGCGCGCTGAGCGGTTCAGCGCCTCACTCGAATGGCCGACCCAGGCCGGCACCGGCAGGCGCGTGAAGAACCTGACCGCACCGAAGAAGTATTCCAGCTCACGCCGCAGCATCAACTCTTTTCAGCGACGCCGGCCGAGGCGAAGCTGGCCATTTCATTGAGGAAACTGGTGGCCGCCACGATCAGCGGGTAGGCCAGCGCGGCGCCGGTGCCTTCACCGAGGCGCAAACCGA
>DAOLZE010000043.1:0-13525 GCA_035426125.1 Rhodocyclaceae bacterium | reverse complement strand
GTCGACGCCATCATTGCCAACACCGGACAGCCATAGGCAATTGATATTGCCGATCAATCAGCTTGCAAATGGGGCGGTTCGTCTTACGCATTCCGGAATATGTCATTGGCGAATTATGGATTTTGGTTCTGGTTTTACAGCGCACATCTTGGCGTGCGACATGTGCAACAAAAATCATGACTCTCTTATATTGTATAGTATAAACAATCTTCTGTAATAATCTGTGTAATTTTCATCAAACCAGCGTAATGCGCGCAAATTTGCGCTTGCCTACTTGCAACACCACGGTTTCACCTGCCCGCAATTGCAGATTTTTGTCCGAAACCTTTTCACTGTTTAACCGTACACCGCCACCATCAATCATCCTCAGGGCTTCAGAGGTACTGGGTACCAACCCGGCTTGCTTGAGCACTTGAGCAATTGGCAATATGGCGTCTTGTGTCACAACCGTCATATCGGGCATTTCCTCGGGCATTTCACCACGCTGAAAACGCGCTATGAAATTGCGCATGGCTTCATCGCCCGCTTTTGGTCCGCCATGAAAACGGCTAACAATCTCTTTGGCCAACTCGAATTTTGAGTCACGCGGATTGGCACCCGCCTCGATATCGCGTTTCATTGCGACAATTCTGTCCGGAGACTCAAACGACAATAGCTCGAAGTAACGCCACATGAGCGTATCTGGGATGGACATCAGCTTGCCGAATATCTCGTCGGGAGATTCGTTTATGCCAACATAATTACCCAGGGATTTGGACATCTTGTTAACACCGTCCAGCCCTTCGAGCAGTGGCATCATCAGCACGCACTGCGGTGCTTGCCCATAATGCTTTTGCAGTTCACGGCCCACCAGAAGATTGAATTTCTGATCGGTGCCGCCGAGTTCAACATCGGCCTTCATGGCGACCGAATCATAGCCTTGGCACAGTGGATAGAGGAATTCGTGGATGGCGATTGGCAGATTTCCGGCATAGCGTTTGGCGAAGTCGTCGCGCTCCAGCATGCGTGCAACCGTGTGTCGGGCCGCCAACCTGATCATGCCGGAAGCGCCGAGCGGCTCAAACCAGCTTGAATTGAAGCAGATTTCGGTTCGCTCCGGATCGAGGATCTTGAACACCTGCTCCTGATAGGTTTTGGCATTATTGATGATCTGTTCATGCGAAAGCGGCGGGCGGGTAGCGTTCTTGCCGGTAGGATCGCCAATCATGGCGGTAAAATCGCCAATCAGGAACATCACATGATGGCCAAGATCCTGAAAATGGCGCAGCTTGTTGATCAATACCGTGTGCCCCAGATGCAGGTCGGGCGCCGTCGGATCGAAACCAGCCTTGATGCGCAACGGCCGACCTTGCTTGAGCTTGTCGACAAGTTCGCTTTCCACCAGCAGTTCGTCACTGCCGCGTTTGATGTGCGCAAGTTGGGATTGAATGTCCATCACAATAACAAGATCATGTTCGGCGAAGCGGCGGTCGTTCCGGTTTTTTGTTAAACTAGCCGGATTGAACCACTCCACGCACTTGATGAATAAAGAAAAGATATCGATTTTAGCGCATCTTCAGGCTTTCCGTGCAGCGCATCCCGGCCCCTTCTGGGCCTCGTTGGGGGTTGCCTGTGTGTCCATGTTCGGCATGGTGGCGGCCTTTGGCACGGCGCCGTCGACGCTTGATCGTTCGGTTGCACAGCAAACTGTCGTTGAGCAATTGGCACCAGCGATTATCCTTACCAGCGAGAAGGATGCTGGTTATTTCGTCCATGAAGATCGCGTACAGCGCGGCGACACTGTCGCCAGCCTGCTGGCGCGTCTCGGCGTGCAGGATGAAGCCTCTCTCCGTTTTCTTCGTGAGAATCCGGCCGCTCACGCAATCTTCCGTCAATTGCGCCCAGGCAAGTCGGTGACTGCACATGTCGCTGAAAATGGGGAATTGCAAACGTTGATCTACCCGTTGAACGGCGCTGATCGGGCAATCTTCGTCGAACGCCGTGACGGCAAGCTCCAGGTAAATGAGCGCGCTCTGCAACTCGAGACGCAAGTCCAGATGCAAACCGGAGAAATTCGCTATTCCCTGTTTGGCGCCACAGACGATGCTGGCATACCGGATAGCGTGGCAATGCAACTTACCGATATTTTTGGTGGCGATATCGATTTTCATCGCGACCTGCGGCGTGGTGATCGCTTTGAAGTGGTTTACGAAATGCTGTCATATCTTGGGAAACCCGTGCGCAGCGGGCGCATCCTCGCAGCCGAATTCGTGAACAACGGCAAATCTTTCCGCGCTGCATGGTTTGAAGATATCACAGGCAAGGGGGGCTATTACACCCCTGAGGGCAAGAGTATTCGCAAGGCATTCCTGCGCTCCCCGCTGGAATTCTCGCGCATAAGTTCTGGCTTCACCTCTGCACGCTTTCATCCGATCCTGCAAAAATGGCGCGCCCACAAAGGGGTGGACTATGCCGCACCGATCGGCACGCGCGTCAAATCAACCAGCGACGGAATTGTTGATTTTGTCGGCAATCAGGGTGGCTACGGCAGGGTCGTGATCCTGCGCCATCAAGGGCGTTACTCCACGGTGTACGGACACCTGTCAGGATTCGCTCCCGGAATGCGGAAGGGCGGGCGCGTCAGCCAGGGGGATGTCATCGGCTTTGTCGGCGCATCCGGCTGGGCCACCGGACCACATCTGCACTATGAATTCCGCATCAATGACGTGCAGCAGAATCCGCTCTCCATAGCCTTGCCAGGTGCTCTACCGCTGACAGCAGAGCAATTGGCACAATTCCGGACGAAAACTCAGCCGGCGCTGGCGCGCCTTGATCTTGTCAAGGGTAGTAATCTCGCCTTGCTCGACTAGATTGAAGCCCCTTCATGTCAGTGCCTGATCTGATTGTCGGGCTGATGTCAGGCACCAGTCTCGATGGTGTCGATGCCGTACTGGTGGACTTTTCTCCGGCAACACCCGTGCTTCGCGCAACAGCCTATCTGCCTTATCCGGCCGAGTTACGTTGCGATTTGCTGAAGCTGCACCAGCCACAGCATAACGAATTGCATCAAGCTGCCATGCTAAGCCAGAAACTGGCGCGGATTTATGCGGATGCGGTTTTTCGCACACTCGACAATGCCGGGATTCCCACCACCGCAGTACGCGCTATCGGCTGTCATGGACAAACCATCCGTCACCAGCCCCATCTCGGCTACACGATCCAGATCAACAATCCGGCACTGCTTGCCGAACTCACCAGCATCAGCGTCGTTGCCGATTTTCGCAGCCGCGACATCGCCGCAGGCGGTCAGGGTGCCCCGCTGGTCCCCGCCTTTCACGCCGCGCTGTTCCGCGATGCCAGTCGCCATCGCGTCATAGTCAACATCGGTGGTATCGCCAATCTCACCGATCTCAAACCGGGGCAAACGACCCGGGGCTTCGATTACGGTCCGGGCAACATGCTGCTTGATGCCTGGACGCAGCGCCATCTCGGACAGGATTATGACGCTGGTGGGCAATGGGCTGCCTCCGGACAAGTGCTGCCCGACCTGTTGAGCAGGCTGCTTGGCCATCCATTTTTTGCCGAAGAACCGCCGAAGAGCTGCGGGCGCGAGCAATTCAATCTCGACTGGCTATCCACATTTCTGACAGATGCAGATATACCCGTCGATGTTCAGGCGACGCTACTGACGCTGACGGCTAATGCCACGCAACTGGCTGTGCAGCGCTGGTGCGGATTTGTCGATGAGATCTATGTTTGCGGCGGCGGCGCACATAATTCGGCGTTGCTGAACAAGCTTGCCGAACTCATGCCGAAAGTCTCCATCAGCACCACTGACGCGCTCGGGCTACCTGCCGATTGGGTCGAAGCCGTGGCCTTTGCCTGGATCGCACGACGCACCATGGATGGACTGCCCGGCAACCTGCCGGAAGTCACGGGCGCACGGGAAGAAAGGCTGCTCGGCGCAATCTATCCCGCGTAAAACGAAAAGAGGCGCTATTGCGCCTCTTTTCCGATGCGGTAAAAATCAGGCGGAGAACGACGAACCGCAGCCGCAGGTCGATTGTGCGTTTGGATTACTCTTGATGACAAACTGCGAACCCTGCAAACCATCCGAATAATCGATCTCGGAGCCGGCCAGATACTGATAACTCATCGGATCGATCAACAAGGTTACGCCGCCTTTTTCAACAACGGTATCGTCTTCAGCCTGGTCCTCTTCAAAGGTGAACCCATACTGAAAACCTGAACATCCGCCGCCATTGACGAAGACTCGCAGCTTAAGATCGGTATTACCTTCTTCGGCAATCAACTCCCTGACCTTCTCTACGGCCTTGTCGGTAAACAACAACGGCATCGGCATTTCACTTGGTGCATTCATGATAATCTGGCTCCTGTAAACTTTACATCTCAATCAATTTATAGATTTCCATCGCGTACGTCAATTGTTCGAGGCCAGCTTCAAGCCGATGGCTTTGCCAGCTGAGGCCTGATGCACAAGGCGCCCCTGGATCACCGCACCAAGATGGATTTCGATGGAATTGTAGTGGACATCACCTGTGACCTGCGCATGCGGCTGAAGTTCCAGAAATTCGCAAGAAGACACCGAACCAGTCACCGTACCATTGATAACCAGATGTGCCACGTGAATATCGCCTTCGATACAGGCATGCTCGCTAATCACCAGTGTGCCGTGCTGCTCGTCAGTGGCACTGATATTACCCTTGATCGCACCATCCACACGCAGCCCGCCGGCAAATTTGACATCGCCCTCAATCCTGGTATCGGCACCGATCAGGCTGTCGATACGATTTTGCGGCTTCCCCGATTTCTTCATGAACATGACGTATATCCTTTACAAGGCAACACTTTTCGATGCCTTCAATGCACCATCCTGTAGCAGGCGCACTTCGACACTCTTGATACGGGCCCCGGCAGGAATCATGAAACTGCCGTCGAGGCGATGAAAATTTCTGAAGTTGACGTTGTACTGCGAGGAACCCTGCTCCACTGCTTGAGGCAGAAGCATCATAACATCACGCCCTTGCTGCTGGAGATTAAGCGCCAATTGCAGATTACCCTTGAACTCACGGACCTTACCGCTACCCTGCATGGCAAGCAGCATGCGATAGCGATATTGATTGGCAACGCTGCCATCGGCATCGATACGCAAACGGTTAATGCTGAGACGGCCCTCCTGTCCTTCTGCTGAGGCAAGACTCTCAAATACCGACAAGTCCTCCTTGAGACGCTCGTTCTCATCTTCAAGCGACTTGACCTGATGCGCCAATTGCTGCCCGGCGGTAAGCTCGATCTGCAACTTGCTCTCGCTGGCGTCGGCAAGACTGCGCAAATGGTGCAATTCATTTTCAAGACTCTCTGCTTTGGTCCGCAATGTATGAAGTTCGAGCTCACTGACACCTTGGTCGAAGCCGGCAAAACGGCGGCCGGCATCATAGGCCCAACCCGCCGCGATGATCGAAATCACCAACAGTACCAATACGCTCGCTGCCCGCCAATGCCAAGGGACGTGCGGACGAATCGCCACACGCGGCGCGAATATCCCGAACCGGCTACGCCAGCGGCGCAATATCAGGGCAGGACGGGAATTTGCGAAAGGCCCGCGCATTCGTCACAGCCAACCATCAGATTCATGTTTTGCACTGCCTGACCGGCGGCGCCCTTGACCAGATTGTCGATCACCGACAAAACCACCAGCGTATCGCTGCCCTGTGGGCGATGTATCGCGATACGGCAGGTGTTTGCAGCACGCACAGAACGCGTCTCCGGATGAGAGCCTTGCGGCATTACATCGACAAAAGCCTCGCCGGCATAACGCTGTTCGAACAATAATTGAAAATCTTCTTCGCGCGTGATGCGTGCATACAAAGTAGCATGAATTCCGCGAATCATCGGTGTCAGATGCGGCACGAAGGTCAGACCAATCTCCCGGCCGGCGGCAGCCGCGAGGCCCTGGCAAATTTCCGGCAGATGACGATGACCGGCCACGCCATATGCCTTGAAATTGTCTGAAGCTTCGGCAAATAGCGTATGTGTCTCGGCCTTGCGACCCGCACCGGAAACGCCCGACTTGACATCGGCAATCAGGTGGTTCAAATCGACGCAGCCCGCCTCAACCAGTGGCAACAAGCCGAGTTGGGTCGCCGTCGGATAACAGCCGGGATTGGCCAGCAGCCGTGCACCACGAATCTGCTCGCGATTGGCTTCCGGCAGGCCATATACGGCTTCAGCCACCAAATCGGGGCTGGCGTGCGTCATGCCATACCACTTTTCCCACAACGCTACATCCTTGATGCGGAAATCCGCAGCAAGATCGATCACCCGCACACCGGCATCGAGTAGACTGCGCGCCTGTTGCATGGCAACACCGTTCGGCGTGGCAAAAAATACCACGTCGCAATCTGCCAGAGGTGAGGTCGCCGGGTCAGAGAATTTCAGCGATACCCGACCGCGCAGACTGGGAAACATATCGGCGACCAGCGTACCGGCCTCACTGCGCGAGGTGATCGCCACCAGTTCGGTCTGCGGATGTTGCGCCAGCAGACGCAGCAACTCAACACCCGTATATCCGGTCCCTCCGACAACACCAACCTTGGTCATGAGATTCCCCACAAAAACAATTGACTATAGCGGATCATAGTAATCCCACAGGCATGCTGGACGCAAGCAACCCGTGTTACACCGACGAACAAAAAAGCCGCCTATTGGCGGCTTTTTGCTGAAAGCAGTCCTTAACGTTTGGAGAACTGCTTGCGGCGGCGGGCCTTGTGGAAACCTACCTTCTTGCGTTCGACCTCGCGTGCATCGCGCGTGACAAAGCCGGCCTTGGAAAGTGCCGGCTTGAGCGTTTCGTCGTAGGAAATCAGTGCGCGGGTAATCCCGTGACGCACGGCACCTGCCTGACCGGACTCGCCGCCACCAATGACGTTCACCATAATGTCAAAAGTCTGGACATGTTCGGTCAGTTCAAGCGGTTGACGCACGACCATACGGCCGGTCTCGCGTGAAAAGAATTCATCCACCGGCTTGTCGTTGACGACAAACTTGCCGCTACCCTGCTTGATGAATACACGAGCAATCGCCGTCTTGCGGCGACCCGTTCCATAATAATAATTCGTTGCCATGGGATTCCCTGTCAGACAACCAGCGTTTTCGGTTGCTGCGCGGTGTGCGGATGCTCAGCACCGGCGTAGCACTTCATTTTCTTCAGCATTGCATAGCCCAGCGGACCCTTCGGCAGCATGCCCTTGACGGCCTTTTCCAGAATCCGGCCGGGGAAACGCTGTTGCAGCTTGTTGAAATTGGTTTCATTGATACCGCCCGGATAGCCGGTATGACTATAATATTTTTTGTCCTCGGCCTTGTTGCCGGTGACACGCAGTTTTTCGACATTGACAACAACGATGTAATCACCGGTATCGACGTGCGGCGTGTATTCGGTCTTGTGCTTGCCGCGCAGACGGCGCGCAACTTCGGTGGCCAGACGCCCCAATACTTTGTCAGTCGCATCGACGATGAACCAGTCGCGCTTGACTTCATGCGGCTTGGCAGAAAAGGTTTTCATATGATCCTCTACATCTCTTGCCGCCACGAGATTTGTGGCTGGCGCTTTACGGAAACCGCGCATTTTAGAACAATAAAGACACATCTGTCAAACCAGATTCTCGATACAGGTGGTTTGCACCCCAGTGGCGCTACAATTCACAAAATTTACACGAGGAAGCAATGCCATGGAATGCAAGGTAAAGTGGTTTGAAGGAATGAGCTTTATCGCCGAAACCGGCAGCGGCCATCTGGTTGCAATGGATGGGGCTCCCGAGGCCGGCGGACGCAATCTGGCGCCGCGTCCGATGGAGATTGTGCTGGCAGGAACCGGCGGCTGCACCTCCTTTGATGTCGTCATGATCCTGAAGCGCGCGCGCCAGGATGTCACCGGCTGCGAGGTCAAGCTGACGGCCGAACGTGCCGAATCCGACCCCAAGGTATTTACGAAGATACACATGCACTTCATTGTCACCGGCAAAAATCTCAAGGAGGATGCGGTCGAACGTGCCATCAGGCTCTCTGCGGGAAAATACTGCTCGGCCTCGATCATGCTCGGCAAGACGGCCGCAATGACGCATGATTTTGAAATTCTCGAAAGCTGAGAGCGCACTCCATAAATGGTTGAAATTTGTTACCCATAAAACCCAAGGGGCAGAGGAAAATACTTGGGACAGGGAAATCCTCTCTGTTATTTGTGTTGACGAACATCCAAAATATTTTTGTTTGAGGTCCTGCGTGACATACCGAACGATTGTCGACGATGGCAATGCCGTCATTATTCTTGACCAGACGCTGCTACCCGATACCGTGGTCGAGCGCCGGTTGGTCACACTGGAAGATACCGTCAATGCCATCAGTGTCATGCAGGTGCGCGGTGCGCCGCTGATTGGTGTCAGTGCGGCCTACGGAGTGGCGCTGGGTTTGCAATTGTCGGGGGATGACGCAACGCTTGAACATGCACTGGCAACACTCGCCGCAACGCGACCGACCGCTGTCAACCTGCATTGGGCACTGGACAGAATGCGCCGCGTTCTTGCCCCGCTACCTGCTGTCGCGCGCAGCAACGCTGCATGGAGTGAAGCGCGCGCCATCGCCGCAGAAAATGCCGCGACCAACGCCGCTATCGGCCGCCATGGCCTGCCGCTGCTGAAAGTACGAAGCGTCCACTTGTCGCCGAATGGCGCGATGACAAATGAGCGGCAACCCATCAATATCATGACGCATTGCAATGCTGGCTGGCTCGCCACAACTGCCCACGGCACCGCGCTGGCGCCGATTTACGCCGCGCATGCAAAAGGCATCAAGGTACATGTCTGGGTCAGTGAGACGCGCCCACGCAATCAGGGGCGATTAACGGCCTGGGAACTTGCCGATGCCGGCGTGCCGCACACACTCATCGCCGACAACGCCGCCGGCCTGCTGATGATGCAGGGCAAGGTCGACCTGGTCATCGTCGGCGCCGACCGCATCGCTGCCAATGGCGATACCGCCAACAAGATCGGCACCTATCTCAAGGCGCTCGCCGCGCAGGCGAACAGCGTGCCGTTCTATGTTGCCGCACCACGCTCGACGATCGACTTTGTCTGCTCCGATGGCGCGGGAATTCCAATCGAAGAACGCAACACAGCCGAACTCGATGCCGGCGACACTCCCGTCGCCAATCCGGCGTTCGACGTGACGCCCGCCGCGCTGATCGACGGCATCATCACTGAATCTGGCGTGTTCGCGCCGGACGCATTGGAGGCCATTCGCCCATGAGCAATGCTGAGCTCGCTACCGCTGTCGTCGCCACGGCGCGTGCCATGAATGCTTCCGGCATCAATCGGGGGACAGCCGGTAACGTCAGCGCCCGCAGTGCGGGTGGCAAAGATTTTCTGATCACACCAACCGGCATGGCTTACGATGAAATCGACGGTAGTGACATCGTACAGATGCATCTCGACGGCAGTTGGCAGGGTGCCCGCAAGCCATCTTCAGAATGGCGCTTTCATCGTGATATCTATGCGGCGCGCCCCGATACCGGCGCAGTGATCCATACTCATTCGTCGTTTGCCACGGCGCTGGCCTGCATGGGTTGCAACGTACCGCCTTTCCACTACATGATCGCCCGCTTCGGCGGCAAGGACGTGCGCTGTGCCGACTACGCAACCTTCGGCACCCAGGAACTTTCGGATGCTGTTCTGGTTGCGCTGAAAGAACGCAGCGCGTGCCTGCTCGCGCATCATGGCATGATCGTCTGCGCACGAGAACTCAAGGACGCGCTGGCGCTGGCTGTGGAGTTTGAAACATTGTGCGAGCAATACTGGCGCGTCCTGCAAATCGGCGCGCCACGGCTGCTGCCCGACGATGAGATGGAGCGTGTGCTGGAGAAATTTGCCGGCTACGGCCAGCAGTAGCTGCGGCACAGTAAATCTATACCGCATCCCTGATGCGTTCATTTATTCTTGGATGATCCGAGGATGTTTTTCTGGCATGCAATACCTCAGCCATAAAATATTCCGGGGTCACAACCTTGAACATTTCCGCCAGTAGCCGGTGTCGTGCCAGCTTGAGCAATGCCTTATCGCTAGTGACAAGAAATCGTGCGGCGCTGTCACGGGCAAGCTCAAGAAATTTCTGGTCGTCACGGTCGCGGCAGCGCGGCAGTAATTTCTCCGTAGCTGTGCCGGTCTGCACAAGGCAGGCCATCTCAAAATACTCTGTATAGATTTCACGCTGCAACTGTGGCGTCAACCTGAAATCCGGATAGCCCAGCACGCGCTCGAACTCCGCCAGACAGGCGGGATTGCTCAGCGCCAGAAGCGCGCCGCTATCGATCATCCCGCGTAGAGGAGCAAACTCACTACCACGCGGGCCTCTGACAAAAACCCACAGCGACAGCAGTACATTGGTATCAAAGACAATACGCACCCCGGATGCAGGGCGCGTACCGGGGTCATGTTCGGCGATCAGTCTCAAGCCTTTTTCTGTGTATCGAGACGGAACTTGACGAAAGAACCCGGCGCATCTTCTATTACCTTCAGCTTGCCTTTGGCCGGATCGCGCGCAGGTACCTTGCGATCGTCAATATCTGTCACCCACTTCTGCCAATCGGTCCACCACGAACCCTGATGTTGCTCGCTGGCATCGAACCATTCTTCCGGCGTTTCCGGCAGAGATTTTCCATCGTTGCTCCAGTAACCGTACTTGTTTGCCGACGGCGGATTGACGATACCGGCAATGTGGCCGGAGCCTCCGAGGACAAAGCGTACCGGACCACCCAGGCAGGTCGCACCGCGATAAACGCCCTTCCATGGCGCAATGTGGTCCTCGATGGTCGAGATGAAATAGCTAGGTGTTTTGATCTTGCCGATATCAATCGGTACATCGCAAAGCGTGATACCGCCCGGTTCGCGCAGCAAGTTGTGCATGTACATGTTGCGCAGGTAGAAGCTGTGCATCTTGTACGGCATGCGTGTGGAATCGGAGTTCCAGTAAAGCAGATCGAAGGGAAACGGCTGTTTACCCATCAGGTAGTTGTTCACCACAAATGACCAGATCAGATCGTTGGCGCGCAGCATATTGAAGGTCGTCGCCATTTCCGCCCCTTCCAGAAAACCACGCTGCTCCATTTTCTTTTCCAGACTGGAGACCTGCTTCTCGTCAATGAAGACACCGAGCTCGCCGGGGATCGAAAAATCCAGCAGGGCGACAAAAAATGTTGCCGAGGCGATACGTTTATCCTTCTTGGCAGTCAGATAACCCATCGTTGAACCAAGCAGCGTACCGCCGAGACAATAACCGATGGTGTTGACCTCCTGCTCACCAGTCTGCCTGCAGACGGCATCGAGCGCAGCCAGCGAGCCTTCCTGCAGATAATCCTCAAAACTTTTCTGTGCAAGATTCTCGTCGGGGTTCACCCAGGAGATGACGAACACGGTGTGCCCCTGATCGGTCGCCCACTTGATGAAAGAATTCGACTGACGCAGATCGAGGATATAAAACTTGTTGATCCACGGCGGCACGATCAGCAAAGGGCGCTTCAGCACCTTTTCGGTGGTCGGATTGAATTGCAGCAGTTGGATCAGTTCGTTCTGGAATACCACCTTGCCGGGTGTCGTGCCAACGTTGTGGCCGACCTCGAAGGCGGTTGGGTCGGTCATCTTGACGCGCAATTGGCCGTCACCGGCTTCAATGTCACGCAGCAAATTATTGAAGCCGTTAAGCAGATTATGCCCATGACTCTTCACCGTCTCGCGCAGCACTTCTGGATTGGTGATGGCGAAATTGGATGGCGAGAGCGCATCGATGAACTGGCGGGTAAAAAAATTTACTTTCTTCTGTGAATTTTCCGGTAGTCCCTCGACCTTGCTGACGGCATCGTGAACGTGCCGTGCCGTGATCAGGTAGGACTGTTTCACGAAGTCAAAAAGAAAATGCTCCTCCCACTCGACATCCTTGAAACGGCCGTCCCCCTTGACTGGCGCAGCAATCGGCGTTGAGGGCATGCCAGTGAACCGCATCATCGAATGCTGCCAGAGCGACAGGTAATCCCAGACGAGATTCATCTGCGTCTGCGCCAGTTTATAGGGGTTGGCAAGCATCTTGGCCATCATGTCCATGAAGGCGTGCGCAATCCCCAGTTCGTCAGCCGGGGTAGCGACACCCTGCTTAAGCTGACGCTGCATGTGTTCGGTGATCAGCTTGGAGGCACGCTGGGCAATTTCCGCATAGGTTTTAACAACTTCCTTTGGGTCGGGAAGCTGCGCCTTCGGGGGTTCCTGATGCTGTGCGGTCACTATGTGTTCTCCTGAATTCAGTGAGTCTGAATGAAACGAAGCTGTCCGTTATCGTCGATACACCGTAAAACATTTGCATGCTCGAGGTAGTTCAAATGAGCGATCGTCTCACCCATGGCAAACATGATCTGGTGCGCATCGGTTATCTCTCGTCCGAATAACACCAAAAGCAAATCGCCTGCACTCTTTGCACTCACGCAGGCATCGCGCAAGGCGTTACATCTTTCACGATGATGCGCCTGCAACTGGGTAACGCGCGCATGCAAGCCGCGAAACGGCTTGCCGTGCGAAGGTAGCACCAGCGTGTCCTTTGGCAAGCTCTGCAATTTTTCGATCGAAGCAAGGAAAAGTGCCAGCGGATTGCCATCTGGATTCGGTGCCAGAACACTGACATTTGTCGAAATTCGCGGCAACAGCATGTCGCCGGAAACCAACACGTGCAACTCATCGCAATACAACGAAGCATGCTCGGGGGCGTGGCCATAACCGACAATCACCTGCCAGTTTTTTCCGCCAATGATCATTTGGTCGCCATCCATGATTCGCCGGTAAGTCTGCGGCATTTCCGGGACGCCTCTAAGGAAACCATTCCCACGCGCCTCAAGCGCCGCAAGACGGGCGTCATCCAGGCCATGGCGGCGATAAAGTTGCAACATGGCTGCAATGCCAAAAGCATCCGTACCGGCGCGCAGCAAATGTCCGAAAGCAAACTCGCCCTGGGTAATCCACAAGGGCGCGCCAGTCTCCTGCTCCAGCCAGGCAGCAAGACCGAGATGATCCGGATGGCAATGTGTGACAATCTGTCGGGTCAATCGATGCTGCGTCAGCAGCTTGCGCCAGTTGTCCTTCAGCATATCCAGACTGATGCCGGTATCGACAGCTGCCCAACCCTTTCCATCTTCGATCAACCAGAGATTGACGTGGTCAAGCGAAAATGGCAACGGCATACGAACCCAGCGAATGCCTGGTGCGATATCGAGAGTGGCGCCGGCGCCTGGTAATTCGTTGCAGGGATAAGAAATGGGCACGGCGATTGAATATCAAGAAGCTGCGGTTGTCGCCATTTTACTCGAAACCAGACACGTCTGATGCGGCGCAGCATTCGCACACCGAAGGTGTGGGCACAAGCTTGCGAAGTATCGAATGCTGAGAAGTCTGAAACGCCAAAGCCCTCTTTCGAGGGCTTTGGTGATGATGATGGG
>DAOLZE010000042.1:0-13587 GCA_035426125.1 Rhodocyclaceae bacterium | reverse complement strand
GGCCAACCCGAGGTCAAGCTCGGCATCCTGCCCTGATTCGGCGGTACGCAGCGCCTGCCGCGTGCCATCGGCAAGGCCAAGGCGATGGAAATGTGCCTCACCGCGCGCATGATGGATGCCGCTGAAGCCGAGCGCGCCGGCCTGGTGTCACGCATCGTACCGGCCGACAAGCTCCTTGAAGAAGCGCTTGCCGCAGCCCAAAAAATCGCCAGCTACTCGCTGCCGGTCGTGATGATGATCAAGGAATCGGTCAGCCGCGCCTATGAATCCTCACTTCAGGAAGGTCTGCTGTTCGAGCGCCGAGCCTTCCACTCCACATTCAGTCTGCTTGACCAGAAGGAAGGCATGAGCGCCTTCCTGGAAAAACGCAAACCCCTCTTCAAGAATCTTTAAAACGCAGATTTAAAACCTCACTGAAAAGTTATAGAACGCGTCATTCCCGCTTTCGCGGGGGTGACTTTCAGGAGTTCCTTAATACATTTGTTCTGAGTTGTGCCAAAGGGCTCAGCCCGAATGGAACAAATGCTTCCACACCTCCTTCGAGCGTGTTCTCATTCAGTCGAAGTGACTCATCGCGCCACGCTTGTCGCATCGCAACAAGCAGCGATGACTCTATCCCTTCAATAATCAAAAAAAGATATATTAGTATATATTAATCATACACTAATGAATTCCTCGATATTTTTGTGCGCTGCAATAAAAAATACTTGACAAGGTGACTCTCCCGCCTATAATGCAAAGCATAGTGCATTGCAGCAAAAAGTCGCGTGGCGCTCGGATTCAGGTGAAACACAACGCCCGGAACCCGGAATGAGTGAAACGAGACTTCAGGTCAGGACTTAACCACTTAAACTCACTTTCAGGAGAAACGCCATGTTCACCACTTCACAATTCGCCACCAACAACAAGGCCGGAATCGAAGCCCTGCTGACCCTGGCCAACACCGCTTTTGCCAGTGCAGAGCGCCTCGCCGCCCTGAACCTGAATACCGCTCGCGGAATTCTCGAAGATAGCGTCAATACGACCAAGACTCTGCTTGGCGCCAAGGATGTTCAGGAACTGGTTGCTCTGCAATCGACCCTGACGCAGCCGAGCGTTGAAAAGGCCATCGCTTACTCGCGCAGCGTCTATGAAATCGCCACCCAGACGCAGGAAGAAATCGCCAAGATCGTTGAAGCTCAATTCAGCGAAGCCAACAAGACTGTTGCCACCGCTCTCGACAAGGCCGCCAAGAACGCCCCGGCCGGTTCCGATGTCGCTGTTGCCGCCGTCAAGTCCGCGATTGCTGCCGCCTCCTCGGCATATGACAGCCTGACCAAGGCTGCCCGTCAAGTCGCCGAAGTCACTGAAGCCAATGTTGCTGCGGCCACCAACGCCACAGTCAAAGCTGTCGGCTCCGCCTCCAGCGCAACCGCCAAGGCCCGCAAAGCAGCCTGATCAGTTCGTACCGTCTCCTCCTCCAGCCGTCTATGGCTGGTTTTACCCCGGTCCTTGGGCCGGGGTTTTTTATGGGCTTTCGCATTACAGAGAACCGGGGAGGAGGAACGTCAGAAGGCGTATTTCTTCACATTTTTGTGTATCTGGCCAGCGAATACTTCGTCTCTCGCCGTATCGCGGATGGCAATGATGGCCGGATGGGTCAGGCGGCGTTCGGTGGTAATCGCGTAAAGCTGTTCACGCAGCGTCGCGATACGGCCAACTGACTCGACGTTATATTGAGTACAGACATCGGCCGCGATCGCCGTCGGCGCGGCGAACAAGCCAGCGCTGGCTTGTCCAAAAGCGGTCAGCAAGGCGCTGTCGTCGAACTCGCCAACGACTTGCGGATGTACCTTCTCAGACTCGAACCATTGTTCCAGCCGGGCACGAATGGCGACATCCTCGCCAGGCAGCAGGAAGGGTGCGCCATCGAGCAACGCCGGAAAGTCATTGCCCAGCCGCGCCGCCAGAGCCGGCGCGCCGAACACCGTCAAATCACTTTCACCGAGCAGGTGGCTGTAGCCACGCACGTTGAGATTCGCCGGCATGGGGCGGTCAGCAATTACCATATCGAGGCGATGCACCGCCAGCTCGGCAAGCAGCAGCGTGAGTCGTCCTTCACGACAGATCAGGCGCACCGGTTCGGCGAGATGCAACGCTGGCGCGACGACGCGCTGAGCCACCGACTTCGGTACAGAATCGGCAATGCCGACGCGGAATGGCAGATGAATGCGCCGCGACTGGTCGCGCACGATATCGAGCAGCTCGTCACCCAGCGTGAAGATTTCCTCGGCATAACGCAGGATGCGCCGCCCCGCTTCGGTAAGTTCAAGGCCACGACCGGCACGACGGAACAGTTCGACGCCGAGACTTTCCTCAAGTTCGCGAAGCTGCCCACTGATTGATTGTGGCGTCAGGTGCAACTGCTCGGCTGCGCGGGCGATGGCGCCCGATTTGGCGACGACCCAGAAGTAGCGCAGGTGCTTGAAGTTGAGTGCAGCCATTATCCGATACTTCCATTTATTCGATCTATCATTAAATTATATTCGACTTGTTCGATCCTTTCACCACACTTAAGCTGCGCGTGTTTTCCTCTGGAAAGGAGTCGAATCATGAAACGTGTCGTTCTGTTGATTGCCACCAACCTCGCGATCATGCTCGTGTTGGGCATCGTCACCACGCTCACCGGCGCCAATCGCTTCTTCACTGCCGACGGTCTCAATCTCGGTAAGTTGCTGATCTTCGCCGGCATCCTGGGCTTCGGCGGCGCTTTCATTTCGCTGTGGATGTCGAAGACGATCGCCAAGTGGAGCACCGGCGCACGCATCATCACCACACCGAACAACTCGACGGAATTCTGGCTGGTCGAAACGGTACGCCGCTTCGCCGACAAGGCCGGCCTGGCGATGCCGGAAGTGGCGATTTACGACGGCGAAGCGAATGCCTTCGCCACCGGTGCCACCCGCAACAACTCGCTGGTCGCCGTGTCGACCGGTCTGCTGCAAGGCATGACACGTGAGGAAGCCGAGGCGGTGATCGCTCATGAGGTGGCCCATATTGCCAACGGCGACATGGTGACGCTGACGCTGATCCAGGGCGTCGTGAACACCTTCGTCATCTTCCTTTCGCGCATCATCGGTTGGTTCGTCGATTCGGCCTTGCGCAAGGGTGACGAGGAAAGTTATGGCCCCGGCATCGGCTATACCATCGCCGTGATTGCCTGCGACATCGTCTTTGGCATTCTGGCCAGCGTCATCGTCATGTACTTCTCGCGCCGCCGCGAATTCCGTGCTGATGCGGGTGCTGCCGAGCTGATGGGTTCGCCGCAGCCGATGATGGCCGCACTCGCTCGTCTTGGCGGGATGCAGCCCGGCGCATTACCGCAAAACGTGGCGACCGCCGGCATCAATGGCCGCCCGGGCTGGATGGAACTGTTCTCCAGCCATCCGCCACTCGAGGCGCGCATTGCCGCGCTAGCCGAGCGCCGCAAAAGCTGAGCAAGAATGAATGCGATTGGCGCCTACGCCAGCCCCCAACTCTGGGCGGGTTTTATCGGCTTCGTGCTGGTCATGCTGGCGCTCGACCTCTTCGTGTTCGGTGGGCGGCGCGTCCATAAAGTCGGCGTCCGGGAGGCGGCCACCTGGACCGTTGTCTGGGTATGTCTGGCCTTCGCTTTCGATGGCCTGCTCTGGTGGCACCTCAATGGCACCTTCGGGCCAGAGATCGCCAACGCCAAGGCAATGGAATTTCTCACCGGCTACGTCATCGAGAAATCACTTTCGATCGATAACATCTTTGTTTTCCTGATGATCTTCAGTGCCTTCAAGGTCGCACCGGAATATCAGCGGCGCGTTCTGGTCTACGGCGTACTCGGTGCCATCATCCTGCGCGCTGCCATGATCCTCGCCGGGGCGTGGGTGGTGCGTGAATTCGATTGGGTGCTTTACATCTTCGGCGCCTTCCTCGTAATCACGGGTATGCGCATGCTGGTTGCAAGCGAGCACACACCCGATCTGACGAAGAACCCGATCCTGCGCTTCGCCCGCCGTCACCTGCGCATCGCCGAGGGCGACCATGCTGAAAAGTTCGTCGTCATGAAGGATGGCGTACGCTACTTCACGCCGCTGTTCCTGGTACTGATCCTCGTCGAGGCCTCCGACGTGGTATTCGCGGTTGATTCGATTCCGGCGATCTTCGCGATCACGACCGATCCCTTCATCGTGTTCACCTCCAACATCTTCGCCATCATGGGCCTGCGTGCGCTCTACTTCCTGCTCGTCGACATGGCTGACCGCTTTCATCTGCTCAAGTACGGCCTGGCGATGGTGCTGACTTTTATCGGCGCGAAGATGCTGATCGCACCGTGGTATCACGTACCAACACCGGCATCGCTGGCCATTGTCGCTGTCCTGTTGAGCGCCTCGATCAGCGCCAGCTTGATCGCAACGCGCAAGCGCTGAGTAGAGAGTCACTGTTCATACAGATCTCCGAAATATCGCGGTGGTGCCTGACTCATTTGTGAATATCCTCCCATTCATAGCCGAGGCGTGAAACCTCTGATCGAATCTCCGCCATCGCCGCGGCAACCTGTTTGGGGTCGCCGCGCAGGCCGAGTTCGATATGGGGCCGGCGATTTTCGTGGCCCAGTGAAGGAAGACTGAACAACGTCGCCTGCAAATATTTCGCAGCGATGCGCTGCATCATGTCGAGCAGAACACTCTCCGAACCTTCCCAGACCAGAATCGCCTGCTCAGTCTCAACGATGCGATGAAAACGTTCGCGATAATAATTGTCGAGCACCCATTCGAGCATCGGCCAGGCCATTTCCGGGAAGCCCGGAAAGAAGTGATGATCGCCCAGCGAAAAGCCCGGCATGCGGTTGTAGGGATTCGGCACAATGCGACTGCCGAGCGGCAACTCGCCGAACAGCAAATGTTGCGGCATGAGCTCGCGGCCCATTTCCACAAAGCGTGTGCGGATCTCCGCTTCGGCCTCTTTATTCAATTGCAAAGGTACGTCGGCCGCAGCCGCTACAGCCTGACGCGTATGATCGTCGGGCGTCACACCGATGCCGCCAAAGCTGAACACCACATCGGTCGTCTTCAGTGTGCGGCGCAAAGTTTCAATCAGCCGCTGCCGATCGTCGGCAATGTACAGGCTCCAGTCGAGATGCAGGCCACGCATGGCGAGCACTTCGATCACCTTTGAAAAATGTTTATCCTGACGCTTACCGCGAATGATTTCGTCGCCGATGATAATCGCGCCAAAGCCTATCTTGCTCAAGTTGTTATCCTCAATGCGCACGAGATTGCCAGGATTTTTGCAGACGCTTCACCGATACCGGCGTCGGCGTGCGCAGTTCCTGAGCGAATAACGCGACACGCAGTTCTTCGAGCAGCCAGCGAAACTCATCGAGAAAGACATCCTCGACGCCGGCCTTGAGACGCGTCTGGGACTCACGTTCCCACGGTTTGGCCAGCAACTGCCAGTCGGCCATGAGGCGCACATCGCGCGGCGGATCGGCACGCAGTTTGTCAATGCGCAGAGTCGCTGCCTTCAGATAGCGCGGAAACTGCTGCAGGCGTTCGTAGGGTGTGACGATGACGAAGTTTCTGCAGAGCAGGGCCGCACACTGACTGGCGATGTCCGCTGCAACAGCGGGAAATGCCTTGGCGCTGCCTGCGAGCTTCTTCTGCAATGCGGCATGGTCGGCCAGAATGCTGCCAACCAGGCGGACGATTTCCTGCGCCACCAGCGTGACGCGCGGCTTCGCTTCGAGCAGACGCGCCTCGAACCCGGCGGCATTCTGCGGCAGCGGCGCCAGCAGGCAGGTGCGGTCAAGCGTCGCGGCGACCATCTGCTCACGCAGACCCTGCTCCGCCTTTTCACCGCCCATCTGCATATATTGCATCACCATATCGCGAAAGACCGGGCTGACGAACAGGCTTTTTTCAAGTTGCTTCAACTGCTCGCGCAAACCAAAAATGAACAGGCGGCGCAAGCCGGCGCAGTGTTGTTGTTGCGCCTTCTGCGGCGTATCGAAGGCACGCAGGGCAACGCTGCTGCCCTCATCGACAAGTGCGGGAAAACCAACCACCATGCGACCATCGATCGCAACTTCGAGCAGTTCTGGCAGATCGCCGAAGGACCAGCCGGTCAATCCGCTCAGCGTCGCACTACTTTCACCGGCAGGCTCTTTTGCAGATGCCGCAGCAAAGCTCTGTTCAACGCGGGCACCAAACTGGGCACGCAACTCGGCAAGTGAACGTGACATCGCCAGCGTGCCACCATGCTCGTCGAGCAGACGGAAATTCATCGACAGATGCGGGCGCAATTCACCGGGACGGAAGGCATCCAGCGGCAACTTCAGCGCCAGCTTTTCCTCGATGGCGCGCGTCAGCACACGCAACAGCGGTTCATTGAAATCATCCTGATCGTTGACAACATCGCAGAACTCGCTGGCAAAAGTATCGAGCGGCTGAAGGCGATGACGAAATTTCTGCGGCAGCGTCTTCAGCAACTGCTTCACTTTTTCTTCGAGCAGGCCCGGCACCAGCCACTCACAACGATTTTCCGGAATCTGGTTGAGTTGCGGCAGTGGCAGATCGAGTGTCACACCATCGTCGGCCGCACCGGGATCGTGGTGATAGGAGAGGCGCAACTGCTGACCGTGGAATTCGAGATGATGTGGAAAGGCGTCGGTGGTGATGCCAGCCGCCTCATGGCGCATCAACTGCTCACGTTCGAGAAACAGCAGCTTCGGCTCCACGGCCTCGGCGGCCCTGCGCCACGCCTCGAATGCCGCCAGCGTAACAATGTCAGCCGGCAGCTTGCTGTCGTAGAAGGCGTGAATAAGCTCCTCATCGACCAGCACGTCTGGCCGCCGCGACTTGTGTTCGAGCGCCTCGATCTCAGCGATGAGCTTGCGGTTGTGCTGGAAAAATTTTGCTCGGCGTGAAAACTCCTCATGCACCTCGCCGTTCACCAGCGCGCCGCGAATGAATAGCTCGCGCGCCAGTTTTATCTCCGCCGCTGTCGCCTGGTTGGGCCGACCAAACTGCACGCGGCGCTTTGCATACAGCAACAGACCGTGCAGCGTGGCGCGCTCCCAGGCCGTCACCTGTCCAGAATTTTTCTCCCAGTGCGGTTCATAGACATGCCGCCGGATCAAATGTGTAGCAACGCGCTCCAGCCATTCCGGCTCGATCTTCGCCACGCAACGCGCAAATAGCCGCGAGGTCTCGACGAGTTCAGCGGCAGCGATCCAGCGCCCGGCTTTCTTCTGCAAGGTCGAACCCGGATGAATGTGGAACTTGATGCCATGCGCACCGAGATAATGTCCGCTGGGTCCATCCTCCTCGCTCTTCAGACCAATCTGGCCGAGCAGTCCGGCCAGCAGCGCGCGATGGATCGCTTCATAGGCTGCCGGCACCTCGTTTTCCTTCCAGCCATGTTCGGTGCACAGCGCGTGTAACTGGCCGTGAATGTCGCGCCATTCACGCAGACGCATCCAGGAGACGAAATTGTCGCGGCACCAGTTCTTCTGCTTCGACGATGATTCATGCTTCCACACGGCGTCGGCCGCCTCCCAGAGTTTCAGGTAGGAAAGAAATTCTGATTTTTCGTCTTTCCATTTGGCATGCGCCTGATCGGCACTGCCGGCGCGCTCGGCCGGCCGGTCGCGCGGATCGGGTAGCGACAGGGCGGCGGCGATCACCAGCACTTCGTGCAAAGCACCTTCGTCGCGCGCCGCGAGGATCATCCGGCCGATCTTCGGATCAAGCGGCAGCTTCGCCAGTTCGCGGCCGACCGGCGTTAACTGGCGAACCTCGTCAACAGCACCGAGTTCGCCGAGCAGTTGATAACCGTCGCTGATCATCTTCGGCAGCGGTGCCTGGAGAAACGGGAAATCCTCGACATCGCCAAGGTGCAGCGATTTCATGCGCAAGATCACGCCGGCCAGCGAGGAGCGCAGAATTTCTGGTTCGCTGTAGGGCGGACGCCGGGTGAAATCATCCTCGCCATACAGACGAAAGCAGATGCCGCTGGAGACCCGGCCGCAGCGCCCAGCACGCTGATTGGCTGCCGCCTGCGAGATCGGCTCGACAAGCAACTGCTCGATCTTGTTGCGATAGCTGTAACGCTTGACGCGTGCCTGACCGCTGTCGATAACGTAGCGAATACCCGGCACCGTCAGCGAAGTTTCCGCAACATTGGTTGCCAGTACGATGCGCCGCCCCTGATGCGACTGAAACACGCGATTCTGTTCCTGCGCTGATTGACGCGCGAACAACGAAAGGATTTCGGTTGCTGCCAACTGTGCACCGGGCCGGTTGAAGGCATGTTTGCGCAATGCCTCCGCCGCCTCGCGAATTTCACGCTCGCCGGGCAGAAATACCAGCATGTCTCCAGGGCCGACGCGTTGCGCCTCGTCGACAGCATCGACGATGGCGTCGTTCAGATCGCGTTCCTTGTCCTGGCTGTCCTCCTGCACTGGCCGCCAGCGCATTTCAATCGGATACAGCCGCCCGGACACCTCGATCACCGGCGCATTGCTGAAATGCCGCGAGAAGCGTTCGGCATCGAGCGTCGCCGAGGTAACAATGACTTTCAGCTCCGGCCGTTTCAGTAGCAGCTGCTTCAAGTAACCAAGCAGGAAATCGATGTTCAGGCTGCGCTCATGCGCCTCGTCGATGATGATGGTGTCGTACTGACGAAGTTGCGGATCGCCCTGCGTTTCCGCCAGCAGAATGCCGTCGGTCATCAGCTTGATGTAGGTCTCATTGGAAACGCGATCAGTGAAGCGGATCTTGTAGCCAACGTAGCGACCGAGTTCCGATTTAAGCTCCTGGGCGATGCGTGCAGCCGTGGCGCGTGCCGCGATGCGCCGTGGCTGAGTGTGACCGATCAGGCCATGGCTGCCGCGCCCGAGTTCCAGGCAGATTTTTGGCAACTGCGTGGTCTTGCCGGAGCCGGTTTCACCGCACACCACAATCACCTGATGTGCGGCGATGGCCGCAGCGATCTCGGCACGGCGCACACTGATCGGCAGCTCGTCGTCATAGGTGACAGCTGGCCGCGCAGCCAGTCGTGCACCGGGATCGAACTTCACTTGCTCAGCTGCTGAATGGTCAGGATGCCCAGCCCCGTCAGCAGCAGCGAACCACCAAGATGCAGCGCGGCGGTGCTCAACGCCCAGCCATATTCGTTGCGCTGAATCATGTTGACCACTTCGGCGGAAAACGTCGAAAACGTCGTCAGTCCACCGAGAAAACCAGTGATGACAAACAGTTTGACCTCGGCTGGCAGATCGACATGAATATGGAATACCGTTACCGCCGCGCCGACCAGATAGCCCCGAGCAGATTCGCCGCCAGCGTGCCCAGCGGCACAGTCGGAAACAGCGGATTCAGAATAATCCCGAGCCCCCAGCGCAACCAGGCGCCCAGCGCAGCACCGAAGCCAATGGCAAGCAGGCTGAGTGGCGTCATGGCGATGTAATGGGGAAACGATTCATGCGCATGATTTTACACGGCATCTGCGGCCGCTTTGTCGTTAATGTCGTTAAAATGGAGGAAACCATTTTTCACTGTTTCACTTCCGAATACCCGACATGTCCGCAGACGCCAAGCACCAAACTCCTCCGGCTCCCGCCGCCAACTTCATCCGCAACATCATCGATGCCGATCTTGCCGCCGGCAAGCATGCCAACCGCCACTGGGCCGGTATGCCGGGCCCGGCATCGGTGCAGAGCGCCGGGCCACTCGATCCGGCGAAAATCCGCACACGTTTTCCACCCGAGCCGAACGGCTATCTGCATTTCGGCCATGCCAAAAGCATCTGCCTGAACTTTGGCCTGGCGCGCGATTTCGGTGGCGCCTGTCACCTGCGCTTCGACGACACCAACCCGGAAAAGGAAGAAAAGGAATATGTCGACGCCATCATCGATGCGGTGAAATGGCTGGGCTTCGACTGGGGCGAAAATCTTTATTACGCCTCGGACTATTTCGCCTGGATGTACGAATTCGCCGAGTACCTGATCCGCGCTGGTCACGCCTACGTCGATAGCCAGAGCGCCGAGGAGATGCGCGCCAATCGCGGCACGCTGACCGAGGCAGGCAAGGGCAGTCCTTATCGCAATCGCAGCGCCGAGGAAAATCTCGACCTGTTCCAGCGCATGAAGGCCGGCGAATTCCCCGATGGCACGCATATTCTGCGCGCCAAAATCGACATGGCCGCACCGAATATCAACCTGCGCGATCCGGCTATCTATCGCATCCGCCATGCCACGCATCACAACACCGGCGATACCTGGCGCGTCTATCCGATGTATACCTTCGCGCATCCGATCGAAGATGCACTGGAGAACATCACCCACTCGATCTGCACGCTGGAATTCGAGGATCAACGGCCCTTCTACGACTGGCTGCTTGAACGTCTCGCCGAAGGCGGACTGCTGGCACGACCGTTACCCCAGCAGATCGAGTTCTCGCGCCTCAACCTGACCTACGTGGTACTGTCGAAACGCAAGCTGATCCAGCTCATCGAGGATAAACATACCGACGGCTGGGACGATCCGCGCATGCCGACCCTCGTCGGTGCGCGCCGGCGCGGCTTCACACCGGAAGGCTTTCGCCTGTTCGCCGAACGCATCGGCGTCTCAAAATCTGATTCGTGGATCGACATGAGTCTGCTCGAAGACTGCATGCGCGATGATCTCAACGAACGCACCGAGCGCCGCATCGCTGTGCTCGATCCGCTCAAGCTGATCATCGACAACTATCCGGACGATCAGGAAGAAGCCTGTTTTGCACCGAATCACCCGCTCAAGGCCGAACTCGGCAAGCGTGAAATTCCCTTCTCGAAAGAACTATGGATCGAGCGCGAGGATTTCATGGAGGTGCCGAGCAAAGGCTATCACCGCCTCTACCCAGACAATCTGGTGCGCTTGCGCTACGGTTTCGTCATCAAATGTCTCGGCTGCGACAAGGATGAAAACGGTAATATCATCGCTGTGCGTGCCGAGCTACAGCCCGACTCAAAATCCGGCACACCGGGCGCCGACACCTATAAGGTCAAGGGGAACCTGCACTGGATCAGTGCGCGCCACGCCTATCGCTGCGAAGTGCGCCTGTATGACCGGCTGTTCTCCACCGCCAATCCGGGCGCGGTGCGCGAGGGCGATGCGCCGGGTATGGAGCGCAACTATCTCGACGACATCAATCCAGACAGTAAAAAAATCATCGTCGCCTACCTCGAATCCTCGCTGAAACAGGCGCGTGCCGAAGAGTGCTTCCAATTTGAACGCCACGGCTATTTTGTCGCTGACCGGCGTGATTCAAAGAATGGCCAGCCGGTTTTCAACCGTACGGTGACGCTCAAGGATTCCTGGGGATCAAAAATACCGGGCAAGTAATCCAGGAGCGATTTCCTGGCAGGGCTCAACCTAGAACAGCGAAGCCATCTGCTCGTCACGCGCCTTGAGTTTGGTCAGTCCCTTGACGACCTCGGCGCTGGCACCTTCCTCCGTGACATGTTGCAGGAAAATTTCCAGCGCCTTGTCCAGTGCATAGTCGATCTCCTGCCACTCTGTACGAAACTCTGTAAAGGGCAACGTGCATGCCAGCAACTTGCCACCTTTCATCGGCACCAGCGTCACGCTGGCACCATCACAGCGGATGACGATTGCATTGGTACGATTGTGATTGGTAACGACCACGATATGCCTTCCCTTCCTGTCCCGAAGATACCGATCCGGCAGGTATCTCAAATATTCGACAGATCTCAGTCTAGGCCTGTCGTATTTCAGGAAAATCAGGAACAAGAGGGATTTATCGTGGCAATTCTGCTCTGGCTCGAAAAAATGCAAACAATTCGCAAGCACTACACTAGCGACTGAAACGAGGTTCCTTGAGTGTTCCGGACAAGGTCAGGGTGGCATTTCTTCGCAAAGCCGGCGATTTGAGGTTAACAGCAAAGCGACCGTGAAGTTTTTTGTCCGCATCCACCTTGGCATTGCCGCTGGCTGTAATCATTCCTGCACCGAGCTTCAATTGTCGTAGCTGGATCTGTCCGTTATCGAAGGCAAAGCTGCCAGAGACTTCCGAGAACGGCGTCTTGCCACCGCCACTGTCACCACTCTGCAGCATGTTGACGAAACTTACCCCAACCAATGTGCCTTTGCGAGCGATGAAATCTCCATCCAGATGCTGGGTTGCAAATAGCTTATCGGCATCCTTGGCGCGGAATGAATACAGTGCCTTGCCCTCCAGCTTGCCATCCTCCACCAGCCCCGGCGCCAGCTGCGCTGCATCCATCAGCCGGGCTTTCATCTCACCACTCAAGCTCCATGAGTCTTTCCATTCCAATCGGGCATTGCCGCTCAACGCCCCCCCGTAGAGATGTCCATCGAACTCCGTTATGGCAAGCGCGTCCGGGGTCACCACTCCTTTGGCATGAAAATCATCAATCACCAGCGATGAGCCAAACGGTATGGCGTATGAGCCCACGGAAAAATCAACTTTTACCGAGTTCGCCATTGGTAACAATTCCATATCGAGCTTTTTTTCTACTGATTCAAGATTGATTTTTTGCCAATTGCCCCCCTCGCCGATGCCTATTTTTGCATCAAGGGCGGGCATATCGATGTTCTTCGATTCGAGCTTGATATTTTTTGCATTGATCTGGGCAATTTTTAAATTCGGCTGTTGTGACTTTCCAAACAAAAGCCAGCCAAGCCCCTCGTCGTTGAGAACCACAGTATCCAGCTGAAGCTCCGGAAACACGCTGCCATTGCTGAAGTTGCTGAACAGCGTATCCAATGCAGCAAGCGCATTGACCTGGGCAACCTTGATCTGCCTTTCGCTGCCAATGGCAACGCCCTCGATTCGCCAATGCGGTTGCGGTACCAACGAAAAACCCAATGCCTTGATGGTAACCGGGTGCTGAAGCTGGTCAGTCGCAATTTTCTCTAATTGTGCGCGCTGCTCATTGAATGGCATCACATGGATCAATCCGAGACCGACTACGATCAGGACAACCAATCCAGTTGAAATTCCTTTCCCCCAGTTGACCGGCGCTCGGGGGGATTTCGCGGCACTTGCGGCTGCGCGCAAGGCCTGACGCTCGGCCTCGGCTTCGGCTTCAACTTTAGCTTCAGCTTCAAGTCGCGTTTTTTCCTCGGCGGCCTGCCGCACCTGTTCCTCAACCTCCTGCTTCGCCTTCGCCTCGGCTTCCTTGCCGGCTTTTTCCTCTGCTGCTTGCCGCGCGACATCCTCCGCCTGCTGCCGCACCTTCTCCTCGGCTTCCCGCTTCGCCTTCGCTTCCTCTTCTTTTATGGCGTTTCCTTCGGCTTTACCGCGGGCCGGGTCTTCTGTTTGCTGCCGCGCACGCTCCCTGGCCTGTATGACCGCCTTGATCTCGAGCTCTGCCTGCTGTTGTGCCAGTTCCTCAGCTTCCTCTTTAGCCTTTGCTTCTGCCTGTTTTCTGGCTTTTTCCTCGGTCGCACGTCGTGCGGCTTCTTCCGCCTGCTGGTGCGCCTGCTGGCGCGCCTTCTCTTCGGCTTCCCGCTTTGCCTGCGCTTCCGCTTCCTTGCGTACTTTCTCTTCG
>DAOLZE010000041.1:0-13660 GCA_035426125.1 Rhodocyclaceae bacterium | reverse complement strand
TTTTGAATGCTTCGATCTGCTGGCGGCGTGCTGCTGGTTTACTCGGCAGGAAGCCGGCGAAAAAAAACTGCGCATCGGCGAGTCCCGCTGCCGACAGCGCCGTGACTGCGGCATTCGCGCCAGGCAGTGGGATCACCGGATAGCCGGCGGCACGCACGGCAGCCACGGTGCGCGCACCTGGATCGGAAATGCCCGGCGTACCAGCGTCGGAAACCAGCGCCACACGCTTGCCCTCATTGAGCAGGCCGATCAGCTTTTGTGCCGCACCGGCTTCGTTGTGCTCGTGCAAGGCGAAGGCGGTTGCGTGAATTCCGTGGTGATCGAGCAGGCGCCGTGTATGGCGTGTGTCCTCACAGGCAATGGCATCGACCGAGCGCAGCACTTCCAGCGCACGCAGGGTGATGTCAGCAAGATTCCCGAGCGGCGTGGCGACCACATATAATGCCGATGTCCTGATTGTCTCTGGTGTTTTCATTGCATGTTCCATCATCATCCATCAGCGCCCATTGTCCAGCGTGCCGCCGCGCCATGCAAGTAAAGAAACCGCTTGCTGCGGATTCGGGCACTGCTGCCGAAACGCTTGCCGCAGAATTTTTGCGGCGGCACGGCCTGCGCGTGCTGGAGCGCAATTGGCGGGTACGCGGCGGCGAGATCGATCTGATTTGCGAGGATCGTGGCTGTCTGGTCTTCGTCGAGGTCAGGTTGCGCGGTCACAGGGGCTTTGGTGGTGCGGCTGCCAGCATTACACCCGCCAAGCAGCGTCGCATTGTTCTCGCCGCGCGCCATTATCTGGCCGGCAAGCCAGAATGCAATTGTCGCTTTGACGCCGTGCTGCTCGATGGTCTCAACGAAGCCCAAATCGAATGGATCCAGAATGCATTCATGGAAAGCTAGCCTTGCGCTGCTTCTGCTGCTGACTTGTGGCGACGTCAACGCGCAGACCATCCGTATGCTCGTACAAAGTTCACCGCTGGCGGGTTTTCAGTACCATGCCGGTAGTGAGCTTTGGGAGCAGATGAAGACCGGTGATGCATTGCAGTTGATCCGTGAATCCGATAACCGCCACGACCCAAAGGCTGTGCGCGTCGACTGGCATGGGCAACAGCTTGGCTATTTGCCGCGTGCCGAGAATCACGCCGTCGCCGATGAAATGGATCGGGGCGGGCGGGTCGAGGCGCGCATCGGCAAACTACTCAGACACAAAAACCCTTGGCAACGGGTGCTGATTGAGGTTTTTGTCGTACTCTGAGCGTGGTTCTCAGGTGTTAGAATCGACAGAAATTCAAGTATTCCGCAAATCTATTGAGTCATTGAGTCATCGTCATGAATCTTGCCACCCGCATTGCCCGCCAGTTTCAGGATAGCGCCCAGACCAAGCTGGACGCCGCCGAAATCATGGCTGCGCCAATCGCGGCGGCTGTCGAACTGATGGTGCGCAGCCTGCATGCCAATGGCAAGATCATGGCTTGCGGCAACGGCGGTTCAGCGGCCGACGCGCAGCATTTTGCCGCCGAACTGCTCAACCGCTTTGAGATGGAGCGGCCGCCACTGGCAGCAGTGGCGCTGACGACGGACAGTTCGACGCTGACCTCGATCGCCAACGATTACTGTTATGAAGAAGTTTTCGCCAAGCAGATTCGTGCTCTGGGACTGCCGAACGATATCCTCCTGGCAATTTCTACCAGCGGCGATTCGCCGAATGTCATCGAGGCAATTCGTGCCGCCCATCAGCGCGAGGTGCGCGTTGTCGCGCTGACCGGCAAGGACGGCGGGAAAATCGCCGAACTGCTCAACGAATCCGATGTTCACATCTGCGTGCCGAAACAGGCATCAAGTCGCACGGCGCGCATTCAGGAAGTTCATCTGCTCGTTCTGCACTGTCTGTGCGACGGCATCGACACGCTCTTATTTGGAGAATCCGTATGAAATCACTGCAATTGCCACAATATTCACAATCCCCACGCAATGCCAGGCGCATTATTCTCTGGGCGTTGCTGGCGGCATTAACCCCGACATTGGCCGGTTGTTTTGGTGCCGCAGTGATCGGTATCGGTGCCAGTGCGCTGATGATTGCGGACCGTCGCCCTGCGGAAACCCAGTTGACCGACGAAGGTATCGAAATGCGTGCCGCGAATCGCATCACTGAAAAACTGGCCGACCGGGTGCATGTGAATGTCACCAGCTACAACCGCAGTGTTTTACTAACGGGTGAAATTCCTGACAACTCAGCCAGGGTGGAAGTCGAAAAACTTGTCAGCGGTGTGCCCAATGTCAAGGCGATCAGCAATGAATTGCAAGTTTCCGGTAATAGTTCACTGGGCGCTCGCAGTAATGACTCCTTCATTACGTCGAAGGTCAAGGCGCGCTTTGTCGATGCCAATAAATTCGCACCGCATCTGGTCAAGGTAGTAACCGAATCCGGTGTTGTATATCTGATGGGGCTGGTGACCAAACACGAAGCCGAGGCGGCTGTCGAGGTCGCGCGCACCACCGGTGGTGTGCTGAAGGTCGTGCGCGTTTTCGATATTGTCACTGAAGAGCAGTCACGCCAGATGGACAATCAGCCGGGAACCACCACGGCAAGCCCACCGAAAAAATAAGTAGAAAACCTTTGTCGGAAATATGGTCGCGAATACGGTCAGAACCTAAAAACCATGCTGTAAGCGCTGGTTTTTGCAGCAAAATTTCTGGCGACCCGGTTTGAATCCGCCTACAATGCGGATTTTGGCGCCGCTGCGGACCTCTTCATAATGCTCTATCCAGAACTTTTCAAATCGCTCGAATCCGTGCGCTGGAATATGGCCGACGATGTGCCATGGGACAGTTTCGCACCCGACCTGCTGACCGATGAGCAGGCACTGACAATCAAGATGAACGCGATCACCGAATGGTCAGCACTGCCGGCCACCGAAATGTTTTTGCGCGACAATCGCCACGACTCGGATTTTTCGGCCTTCATGTCGATCTGGTTTTATGAGGAGCAGAAACATTCGCTGGCACTGATGGAATATCTGGCGCGCTTTCGCCCCGATCTCGTGCCGAGCGAGGAAGAACTCCACAATGTGCGCTTCGAATTCGATCCCGCACCGCCGCTGGAAACGCTGATGCTGCACTTCTGTGGCGAGGTGCGTCTGACGCAATGGTATCGTCGTGCTGCGGAATGGCACACCGAGCCGGTCATCAAGGCCATCTACAGCCACATTTCGCGCGACGAGGCGCGACATGGCGGCGCCTATCTGAAATACATGAAGCAGGCCATCGACCGTCAGGGTGACGCCGCACGTGCCGCATTCTGCAAGATCGGCGTATTGATGGCCAGTCCGCACCGCAGCGGAAAGCCGTTGCATCCGACCAATCTACACGTCAATCAAGCACTGTTTCCCAACGACACGGTGCAGGGCCGTCTGCCCGATCCCGACTGGCTCGAACACTGGCTGGATACGCAGATCAAGTTCGACAAGGACTGCGAAGCGCGCGTCATTGGCGGCATCCTGCGTAATCTGTCGAGCCTGTTCGGCCAAGCCTTCACCACTTCCGGCGAACTCAACCGCTATCGCAAATCACTGGCCACCGTATGAGTTTCGCGCCCCCGGCTTTTGAGGCGAAGATCTGTCGACCGGATGAATTGACGGCACGCGTTGCCGCCATCCCTCGTCCGCTGGTATTTACCAATGGCTGTTTCGATATCCTCCATCGCGGTCATGTCACCTACCTCGCCCAGGCGCGTGCACTCGGCGCCGCCATGATTGTCGCGCTGAATTCCGATGCCTCGGTGCGCCGTCTCGGCAAGGGCGCAGAGCGTCCCGTCAACCCGCTCGAAGACCGACTGGCATTGCTCGCTGCACTCGAATGTGTATCGCTGGTGACCTGGTTCGAGGAAGACACGCCGCTCGCACGCATCCTCGATTGTCGGCCGGACATTCTCGTCAAGGGCGGCGACTGGCCGGTCGACAAGATCGTCGGTGCGCCGGAAGTTCTTGCACGCGGTGGACGCGTGGCGTCAATCCCCTTTATCCACCCGTGTTCGACAACAGGGTTGCTGGAAAAAATCCGCCGATTGTAATGCTCAGGTCTTGCGCAGAATCGCTTCGCGCACCAGCCCGATGTGGCCGCGCAGGGTGTACAGCATGTTGGCGAATGACAATGGCGTTTTCATGTGATTGACATCCGCCTCGATGTCGTCGAGGCGCGCCAGCCAGTCGTCGCGCGAATGCCGGCCCGGTTCCAGATCAAGTTCCGCCTCGATGAACTTGAGCTCACCATAGCGACGGAAGATCCGCGAGCGTACGCGCCAGCTGTAGAGCGAGGGTGCGAATTTGACGATGGGAATCAGCAGGGCAAATATCGGCACCAACATCACCACCAGCCGTTCGATCAGCGTTGCCGCCCAGAACGGCAGATAGCGTTGCAGGAAGGTCTTGCCCGATTTGTAATAGCGTTCCGCTTCCTTCGATAGCGGAAAGTCGACCTGTGCCGGGCGCGGGAATTCGCCCGGTTTCTGGAACAGCCCGGCTTCGCCATGCACTTCCGAAGCAGCCAGCAGGAGTAGATCAACCAATGCCGGATGGGTATCCTCGCGGACCAGCAGTGTTCCCATCGGCGCTACCAGGCTGGCATCGTGCGCGGGAATATCGCGTGGCAGATTGACCGCACCACGCGGTAAGGTTAGCCGTTCAAGATACGGAAAGCGGCGTGTGTAGGCATCCGCATGGGCGAGGCTCATTAGTTGCACGCCATCGCTGAACAGCAATGACCAGACCACGGCGGATTGCGTCGGACCGACCACCATGGCGGCATCTATCTGGCTCTTTTGCAAGGCATCGACCACCGCAAGGCCGTCCATATCGAGTAATTGTGTTGGTGCGCTGGCGATGCCATTGGTTTCGATAATCTCCAGCGCCAGCACATGTGCTCCGCTGCCAGGCGCGCCAATGGCGATGCGCCGTCCCTTGAGCTGGTCGATAGCGTCGAGTCGGTGCCCCGGCATCTTTTGTGCCAGCGCGGTGCGGTAGAAAATCCACAAGGGTTCATAGTACAAGCTGCCTAGCGAGGCCAGCGCGTCCTCATCGGTGGCGTGCGCCGTGCCGCCCTGAATGAATCCGGCATCGACCGAATAATTGCTGTCACGCAGGCGCTGTAAATTTTCCATCGATCCCGCTGATGGTTTTTCGATCAACTCAATGTCGTAACGCTTGAGGATGTCCTTGTAGCGCGCCGCAAAACGCTGATAAGCACCACCATCGCCCCCCGACGAAAGAATTAATTGTTTCGGTGGCGCCGGGCGGATGAACTGTGCTGCCAACCAGAAACCGCCGACGAGCAGCAGCAGCGCCGGTAGGGCGATCAGCAACAGGTCGTGCCAAGAGGCATCCCTTAATCGTCGCGGCAGTCGTTTCATTGATGTGGCATGTCGAAAATAGCACAACCAAGTTTGTCGCAGGGAGCATTATGAACCGGAACCCGCATGATTTTGGTGCGTTGATAGGCTCCTGGCCGAAGCATTGCTCCTCTGCCTAGGAAAAATGTACGAATGCCATGCGATCGCTGTCTATTGCCGGAGCGATCGGGGGTTTTCACGTTATCATTACCGCTCTTCCGCATCGTGCGCTGAGGTTCCGAATGTTTGAAAGCCTGCCGTCGTTTTTTGTCTATTGGGGCACGCTGACCCTCGCGCTCTGGCTTTCCAGCGTCCTGTTTCGCGGCATTGTTTTTGACAGCAAGACCGCGCTGCTCGTCGCCGCCCTGTTGCTCGGCTTCGTCAATACTTACGTCAAGCCACTACTGATTCTGCTGACCCTGCCGTTTACGCTGATCACCCTTGGCTTTTTCCTGCTGGTGCTGAACGCCATGATGATCCAGCTGGTTTCCTGGCTGGTGCGCGGCTTCCGGGTATCCGGATTCTGGACTGCATTCTTCGCCAGTATTTTCATTTCCCTGTGCAGCCTGATCGCCGGCTATCTTCTCTCAGGGGGTGATCCGGGCTTTCAGCCGATGCCGTCTGGTGGAACCTGGATTTGATGCCACATTGCGGATATTCGCCGGCTACGTTAAAAGATCGAGTGTGCACGCATGACCACGCATGAGAACTCAGTGATCCGCTTCCTCTTTGAGGATCTTGATATTCGCGGTGCGCTGGTCAATCTCTCCGGTGTCTGGCAGGAAATGCTGCGCGGACGCGATTATGCGCCGCAGGTGCAGGTGCTGCTCGGTGAGATGACTGCGGTCGCTGCGTTAATCGGCAGCAGCCTGAATACACCGGGCCGCCTGACATTTCAGGCACAGGGGCAGGGCGACGTATCCCTGCTCGTTGTCGACTGCGAAGAGCAGGATGGACAACTCAATCTGCGCGGTATGGCGCGCTGCGCAGATGAAGTCAGCGGCGTTTCTGCACTTGAACTGCTGGGCGACGGAAACCTGCAGTTCAGTTTGCAAAGTGCAATGGCCGATATGCCCTATCAGAGCCATGTGCCGTTGGCCGGGGCAAATATTGCCGAGATTTTTGAACACTTTCTCGGCCAGTCCGTGCAACACCCGGCGCGTCTTACCCTGTTCGCTGATGGCCGCCACGCCGCCGGTCTGTTACTGCAAACCCTGCCACCTGCCGACCGCAAAAATTCCGATGAAGACGGCTGGAATCGTATCCAGACCCTTGCTGCGACGCTTGATCCAAATGAGTTACTGCTGCCGGCGGCAACGCTTCTGCGGCGTCTTTTTGTCGATGAAACAATCCGGATGTTCGACCCATGCCCGATTGCCTACCATTGCCCGCGTGACGAAGACAAGGTGCGCGGCATGCTTTCGTCGCTGGGCCGTGATGAAGTTGTCAATATGCTTGCCGAACATGGCGAGATCGTCATCCAGGATGATATCTGCAATCATGAATACCGTTTCGGAGCCGGTATCGTCGACGAACTGTTCCCCTCCGCAGGACAGACCCTGCATTGAAACCTGCGGTGCCGGATTGATTGCCCTGGAAAATACTGGATCCGGATTTCAGGTTTCGGCCTGAATACCCGCCAGGTTCGTTGGTCTGCTGGGTCATTGTTTTAAAGCCGTCCATCTCACGATGGACTCTGCTTATTCCTATATCTTGAGGCCGTATTCGCAGAGCTGGTACGTCGGTGGTCGGTAAATCGCGCACATTGCATCTGTCTTTTCGTTTGACCCGCAGGGTGATAGGCCCTTATAATGAAAAGATTATTTTCGGAACACTGTGATATGCGCACCAAGCTTGTTGCTGGTAACTGGAAGATGCATGGCAGTCTGGCTGCCAACCAGCAGTTGCTGGCCGGCATTCTCGGCGGCCTTGGCGGTTGCAAGGCCGATGTTGCCGTATGCGTGCCGTTTCCCTATTTGGTGCAGGCGCAAGCCGCACTGAAGGGTAGCAAGCTAGCCTGGGGGGCGCAGACGGTTTCCGAGCATGCGCAGGGCGCCTACACCGGCGAAGTTTCTGCGGCGATGCTGGAGGAATTGGGCTGTCGCTATGTGCTGGTCGGCCATTCCGAGCGGCGTGCGCTATACGGTGAGAGCGATGCAGTGGTTGCGGCAAAGTTTGACGCGGCGCTGAAGGCAGGGCTGACGCCGATTCTCTGCGTCGGTGAGACGCTGGCGGAACGTGAAGCCGGTATCACCGGTGACGTGGTGACACGGCAGCTTGATGCGGTAATCGCCAGGTCCGGTATTGCAGCGTTGGGCCGTGCGGTGCTGGCGTACGAACCGGTCTGGGCCATTGGTACGGGCAAGACGGCAACGCCGCAGCAGGCGCAGGACGTCCATGCGCTGATTCGCACCCGCGTTGCTGCGGGCGATGCGACGATTGCGCAAGGTGTGCAGATTCTTTATGGCGGCAGCGTCAAACCGGGCAATGCGCAAGAACTGTTTGCCATGCCCGATATCGATGGTGGCCTGATAGGCGGCGCATCGCTGGCAGCAGACGATTTTCTGGCGATTTGCACAGCCGCCTGATATTTTTTTCAAGTCAAGGTAAAGACGAACTCAAATGGAAAATATTTTGCTTCCGCTGTTGATTACGGTACATGTTCTCATTGGCCTGGCGATTATCGGGCTGGTGTTGATCCAGCACGGTAAGGGCGCAGACATGGGCGCCGCTTTTGGTGGCGGTGCTTCGGGCAGCCTGTTCGGTGCTTCGGGCTCAGCCAATTTCATGTCGCGTACTACGGGCGTCCTTGCTGCGATATTTTTTACTACCAGCCTGAGCTTGAGTTATATGGCCACCAATCGGCCGAAGGCGGCCGGTAGCGTGATTGACACTGTCAAGACGCAGTCGGCACCGGTTTCCACCCAGGCTCCGGCGAAGCCGGAAGCTCCTGCTTCGAGCGATTCGAAGTCCAAAGAGATTCCCAAGTAGCGGAGTAGTTCGTTGCTTCAATGACCGGGTGGCCTGCGCCCGGATGCTTGGTGGAATTTTCGCTTTCGTGGGTGGGGCGCGAGGAATAAATGCACCGGTATTTTTCCCCATCAGGGAATTTTCTGTGCAATCCGGCATGCGTTACAGGCTGTGGGCCGAGTGGTTTTTCTTATTCGGTGCATTGAATTTTATTATGGTTGCTGTACAATTCCGTTCCAGAAAATATGGCCGTTCGGCGATATTGGCTAGTGTGCAACGGATAGTGTATTTGGCCGACGTGGTGGAATTGGTAGACACGCTATCTTGAGGGGGTAGTGACGTAAGTCGTGTGAGTTCGAGTCTCACCGTCGGCACCAGATTAAACATGCGATTTTTGGATTTTCAGCACTGATTCGTCGCACTCAGTGCTGAGTTACATGATTCGCAACAGCAGGCAAACGAAACGAAATGCGGATTACAGGATACAACGCGGCGCCAGCCCGGTCATCATGTTAGAAAATTATTTCCCCGTACTCGTGTTTATTCTCGTCGCACTGATCTTCGGGTGCGTTCCGGTTTTACTTGGCTGGTTCGTGGCGCCACAGCGGCCAGATGCAGCAAAGCTTTCTCCCTACGAGTGTGGCTTTGAAGCCTTTGAAGATGCGCGCATGAAATTCGATGTGCGTTATTACCTGATCGCCATCATCTTCATTCTGTTCGACCTTGAAATTGCCTTCCTCTTCCCCTGGGCGGCGATTCTCAAGGAGATCGTCGCCAGCGAATCCGTCAAGATGTTTGGCTTTGTTGAGATGCTGGTATTCCTCGGCATTCTTCTGGTCGGTTACGTTTATGCCTGGGCCAAGGGCGCCCTGGACTGGGAATGAAAAATGGGCATTGAGGGCATTCTTCAGGAAGGTTTCGTCACCACCTCGCTCGATAAGCTGATCAACTGGTCGCGTACCGGTTCGATGTGGCCGATGACCTTCGGCCTTGCCTGTTGCGCCATCGAGATGATCCACACCGGCTGCGCACGCTATGACCTTGACCGTTTTGGCATCATGTTTCGCCCCAGCCCGCGCCAGTCGGATGTGATGATTGTCGCCGGAACACTATGCAACAAGATGGCGCCAGCATTGCGCAAGGTATATGACCAGATGTCCGAGCCGCGCTGGGTGATTTCGATGGGCTCCTGTGCCAATGGCGGCGGTTACTATCATTATTCATATTCTGTGGTGCGCGGTTGCGATCGGGTCGTGCCTGTGGATATTTATGTCCCGGGTTGCCCGCCGACGCCTGAAGCACTTTTGTACGGCATCCTCCAGCTTCAAAACAAGATACACCGCACTTCCACGATAGCAATCGCCCGAACTTAATTTTTCCGCCGACGATATTTTCATGAGCATCAAGCTGGATAGGCTTTGTCAAAATTTGCAGGATGCGTTGGGTGAACGCATCGTGAGCCTGTCCAATGCGCTCGATGAGTTGACGCTGATTGTGAATGCCGCCGATTATCTTGAGGTGGCAAGAACGCTGCGCGATCATCCTGAATTACGTTTTGATCAATTGATGGATCTCTGCGGAGTGGATTACTCCACTTACGGAGACGGCTCGTGGCAAGGCCGGCGTTTTGCGGTCGTCTCACATTTGCTTTCGGTGGAAAAAAACAGGCGCTTGCGCCTCAGGGTTTTCGCCCCGGACGATGATAGCCCGGTAGTCGATTCACTGACTGAAATCTGGAATGGCGCCAACTGGTTCGAGCGCGAGGCCTTTGATCTGTTCGGCATATTGTTCAGTGGCCATGATGATTTGCGGCGGATCCTGACCGATTACGGTTTCATCGGCCATCCGTTCCGCAAGGATTTCCCGATATCGGGTCATGTCGAGATGATTTATGACCCGGAGCAGAAGCGTGTGATTTACCAGCCGGTGACCATCGAGCCGCGCGAGGTCACGCCGCGCATCATCCGCGAGGAAACCTACGGAGGCGCGAAGCATTAGCGTTCATGGCTGACGATTATGAGTGACATCCGCAACTACACGCTCAATTTCGGCCCGCAGCATCCGGCCGCCCACGGTGTGCTTCGTCTGGTGCTTGAGCTCGATGGCGAGGTCGTGGTGCGTGCCGATCCGCATATCGGCTTGCTGCATCGCGCCACCGAGAAACTGGCCGAGCAGAAGACATGGATACAGTCGCTGCCTTATATGGACCGGCTTGACTACACGTCAGTCTTCATCAATGAGCATCCGTATGTGCTGGCCATCGAAAAGTTGCTGGGCGTCGACGTGCCGGTTCGTGCCCAGTACATCCGCGTGATGTTCGACGAACTAACGCGCATACACAATCATCTGCTGAGTATCGGTACCCATGCACTGGATGTCGGCGCCATGGGCATGGTGCTATATACCTTCCGCGAACGCGAAGACATCTTCGACATGATGGAGGCGGTCAGCGGCGCTCGGATGCATGGCTCATATTACCGCCCTGGTGGCGTGTATCGTGATTTGCCTGATCAGATGCCGCGCTATCAACAAAACAAGTTCAAGAACGCAGAGGACATCAAACGGCTGAATGCTGCGCGGAGCGGTTCCCTGCTTGATTTCATCGATGACTTTACCGTGCGGTTCCCGAGGTATTGCGACGAATATGAAACGCTATTGACTGACAACCGGATATGGAAGCAGCGGCTGGTTGGTGTTGGTGTCGTTTCGCCGGAGCGTGCTCTGCAACTCGGCTTTACCGGCCCGATGCTGCGCGGCTCCGGGGTTGAGTGGGATCTGCGCAGGAAGCAACCTTACGAAGTCTATGAACACCTCGAGTTCGACATCCCGGTCGGCGTCGAAGGTGACAGCTATGACCGCTATCTGGTGCGTATGGAAGAAATGCGCCAGTCGAACCGGATTGTTCGTCAGTGTGTCGACTGGCTGCGCAAGAACCTCGGCCCGGTGATCACCGACAACCGCAAGGTGGCCCCACCGCCGCGCGAGAAAATGAAGGAAGGCATGGAGGACTTGATTCACCATTTCAAGCTCTTCTCCGAAGGCATTCATGTGCCGGCCGGCGAGGTCTATGCCGCCATCGAGCATTCCAAGGGCGAAGCCGGGGTCTATCTGATTTCCGATGGAGCCAACAAGCCCTATCGTTTCAAGGTGCGGTCGGCCGCTTTTGCACACATGGCCGCCATGGACGAAATGGCGAAAGGTCACATGATTGCCGATGCCGTGACCATTATTGGCACGATGGACATCGTGTTTGGCGAGGTCGATAGATAAGTCATGTTGAGCAAAGACGCATTCCGGAAAATTGATTGCGAGGTTGCCAAATACCCGGCTGACCAGAAGCAGTCGGCTGTCATGGCGGCGCTGGCAATTGCCCAGGACGAAAAAGGCTGGCTGGCGCAGGAAACCATCGCTTGCATTGCGGACTATCTTGGCATGGCGCCGATGGCGGTCTATGAAGTGGCGTCCTTCTACAACATGTACGATCTGGCCCCGGTCGGGAAATTCAAGTTGACGGTGTGCACCAATCTGCCGTGCGCGCTTTCCGGCGGTGTGCATGCCGCCGATTATCTCAAGCAGAAGCTCGGCATCGATTTCAATGAGACAACCCCGGATGGACGATTCACGCTCAAGGAAGGTGAATGCATGGGTGCCTGCGGTGATGCACCGGTGCTGCTGATGAACAACAAGCGCATGTGCAGTTTCATGACGACTGAAGAAATCGACAAGCTGCTTGCAGAGTTGAAAAAACCATGAGCATCCAGCCCATTCTCCTGGCCGGTATCGACGCAAAGACAGGCGATCAACGCTGGCATCTGAACGATTATGTCGCGCGTGACGGTTATGTTGCGCTGAAGCGGATCATTGCCGAAAAAATTCCGCCGGAAGCCATTATTGGTGAATTGAAAAAAGCCGTGTTGCGCGGTCGGGGCGGGGCCGGCTTTCCGACGGGTCTGAAGTGGAGCTTCATGCCGAAAGGGTATGTTGGCGACAAATATCTGATCTGTAATTCTGACGAGGGCGAGCCAGGAACTTTCAAGGATCGCGATCTGCTGCGCTATGCTCCGCACATGATTATCGAAGGTATGGCGATTGCCGCCTACGCGATGGGCACCTGCCGTGGCTACAATTATATTCACGGCGAAGTTTGGGCACTGTATGACCGTTTTGAGGAAGCACTGGCCGAGGCGCGTGCCGCCGGCCTGATCGGGCAGAACATACTCGGCTCCGATTTCAGCTTTGAACTCTTCGCCCATCATGGCTATGGTGCCTACATTTGTGGCGAGGAAACCGGCTTGCTGGAGTCCATCGAGGGCAAGAAGGGACAGCCGCGCTATAAGCCGCCGTTCCCGGCCAGCTTTGGTCTGTACGGCAAGCCGACCACCATCAACAATACCGAGACCTTCGCCGCCGTGCCGTGGATCATTAACAACGGTGGCGAGAAATTCCTCGAACTTGGCAAACCTAATAACGGCGGCACCAAAATATTTTCCGTATCGGGTCATGTCAACAAGCCCGGTGTGTATGAAGTGGCGCTGGGCACCCCGTTCCCTGTGCTGCTCGAAATGTGCGGCGGAATGCGCGGCGGCCGCAAACTCAAGGCGGTGATTCCCGGTGGATCGTCGGCGCCGGTATTGCCGACCGACATCATCATGGATTGCACCATGGATTACGATTCGATTGCCAAAGCTGGATCGATGCTCGGCTCCGGTGCGGTCATCGTGATGGATGAGACCGTCTGTATGGTCAAGGCGCTGGAGCGTCTTTCCTATTTTTATTTTGAAGAATCCTGCGGTCAATGCACACCCTGCCGCGAAGGCACTGGCTGGCTGTATCGCATCGTGCATCGCATCGAGCATGGGCAGGGCAGGGTGGAAGACCTCGATATGCTGATGAGCGTCACCGATAACATCATGGGCCGTACCATTTGTGCCTTGGGAGATGCCGCCTCATTGCCGGTGCGTAGTTTCACCAAGCACTTCAAGAGCGAATTCGAGTACCACGTCGAAAACAGGAAATGCCTGGTGCCACCTGATGTGCAGCGCGAAGGCAGCAAGATCTATGTGAGGCCGCCATGCTAGACATCGAAATCGACGGCAAGGCGCTGCAAGTGGCTGAAGGCAGCACCATCATCGAAGCTGCGCATCAACTTGGCACGTATATTCCGCACTTCTGCTACCACAAGAAACTGTCGATTGCCGCGAATTGCCGCATGTGTCTGGTGCAGGTCGAAAAGGCGCCCAAGCCGATGCCGGCCTGCGCCACGCCAGTCACCAATGGCATGAAGGTAATGACGCATTCCGATCTGGCGGTGAG
>DAOLZE010000040.1:0-14113 GCA_035426125.1 Rhodocyclaceae bacterium | reverse complement strand
TACTTCGTGTCGGAAGCCACGGTTTACCGGCTTCTCAAGGCCCATGACCTGATCACCAGTCCGGCCTATGTCGTGATCAAGGCCGCCGATGCGTTCCACACCAGGACCACCCGCCCGAACGAGATGTGGCAGACCGACTTCACCTACTTCAAGATCATCGGGTGGGGCTGGCTGTACCTATCGACCGTGCTCGACGACTTCTCGCGCTACGTCATTGCCTGGAAGCTGTGTACCAACATGCGGGCCGAGGACGTGACCGACACGCTGGACCTCGCCCTGGCGGCTTCCGGCTGCGACAGCGCCACGGTGCTGCACAAGCCCAGGCTGCTCAGCGACAATGGTCCGAGCTACATCGCGGGCGAACTGGCCGAATATATCGAGGCCAACAAGATGACCCATGTCCGCGGTGCCCCCATGCACCCGCAAACCCAGGGCAAGATCGAGCGCTGGCACCAGACCCTCAAAAACCGCATCCTGCTCGAAAATTACTTCCTGCCTGGCGATCTTGAGGCCCAGATCGAGGCCTTCATCGACCATTATAATCACCGACGTTACCACGAAAGCCTCGGTAACGTGACGCCCGCCGACGCCTACTTCGGCAGGGCACCGGCCATCATCAAACAGCGCGAAAGGATCAAACGACAGACCATCCAATATCGGCGCTTGCAGCACCGAAAGCTCGCCGCCTAATATCAATCCCCAGACGAGGCCCGCTCTCCACTAATTTACGCCGCGATCTGCGCCAAATGTTCTGACGACGGACACAGGGCTGGCTGGGCTGATCCCGGCAGTGACGCTATTCAATACCGGGCTTTCGATAACGCCGGGCAACGGGCACTTCACGGTTTTTGCCACCGCATGGAACCTGTTTGACAAGGTCTATCTGGCCAGCCGGGTGGATGGCATGGCGGCAGGTCAGCCGCGCACAATCGCAGGTGGCGTGCGACTTCGGTATTGATCGAACGGGCCTTCCACGATCCGTCTGTTTATGCAGATCGTCCAACCGCTTGCAGAGACTGTGACAATTGCAAGCGTTGGCGGATGGCAGGGTTTGACGAATTGAGGAAGGCCTGCGCGATGTCTGATGCCCTGATCATATGTTGCCCGGTATGTGCAGGTCGCAACCGTGTTCCCTTAGCCAAGCTAGGCGGGGGCACTTGCGGCAAATGCGGGGCCGCGCTGTTTATGGGCAGTCCAGTGGTGCTTAACGCTGCAAACTTTGATACGCATGCCGCCAGAAGCGATATTCCGCTGGTCGTGGATTTTTGGGCTGGGTGGTGCGGACCATGCCGCCAGATGGCTCCCACGTTTGAAGCAGCAGCAGCGCAGCTTGAACCGCACGTGAGGCTGGGCAAACTGGATACCGAGGCAGAGCAAGCGATTGCCACACGTTATTCCATCCGATCAATCCCATCGCTGATTGTCATCCATCGGGGCCACGAAATCTCGCGGCACGCCGGCGCGATGCCTGCCAGCGCGATTGTACAATGGGTACGCGGCGCGATCTAATGTTCAAAGCGCGGCTCCACGCGCATCAGCGATATCGCGGTGCGGCGCGTTTGGGTGAGCATGAAATGCGTAGCGACGGCAGCATCTTCGGCGCGCAGCATGGTGTCAGCGTTGATCGCACCGCGCTGTTCTTCGGCTGAAAATTGGGGATATTGGAAATCAGCGCCGGTAAAGGGGTAAATCCCGGCAAAGGGACGGAATGCGACATAGGGTTTTCGTTGTGCCATAGGATGACTCTGGCACCATAGATCTATGAGTTTGGAGACCGTTTTTTGGGTATTTGCCAGACCGCTCTGCGATAGGAGCTCTGGCCCTCGCTCTCAAAAGCTAAATGGATCAAGGGGTTTCGTTCCAAGAAAATGAGACGCCCCAATGCCCAGAATGCAAATCCTCTCTGCCGCCGAACAGCATGTGTTCGGCACGCCGCCCAATTTCAATGCCGCCCAGCGTAAAGCGGCCTTTGATCTGCCTGGTGCCTTCCAGACGGCAGTAGAAAAGCTGCGCGATCCGATCCATCAAATTGGCTTCTGGCTGAACGCCGGATATTTTCGCAACGGACTTCGGTGCTTTGAATCAGAAGATTTTCACGCCCGCGACATTGCCCATGTGGCAACGCGCTTTGGTCATGACCCCGCGCTGTTCAGTCCTGCGGCATATCCGGCGCGCAGTCGGCAGCGTCACTGCAAAATCATCGAGAATTTGTCCGGGTTTCGGGCAATGGACGACGGCCATGAAGCGCGCCTTGTCGAAGCGATCGACCCGCACGTGGCCGCGCACGAAAGGCCCAAGGTGATTTTCTACGCTGCCGTCGAAAAACTGACAGCCTAAAGGATCGTGGTGCCGCCCTACCGTTCGTTGCAAGAGACGATCCTCTCAGCGATTTCCAGACACAGAATAAGGCAGGCGCGTCTTATCGCAAAGCGCCTTTCCAAAGAGATTCAAGCCGAGCTCGACGGCTTGCTTGAAGAGACGGATGACGAAGGTGGAGATCGACGGTATCGCCTCACCGTGTTGAAGCGCCATTCGCAATGGAGCGGCGCCTCGACCGTAGGCCAGAGGCGATGAGAATCCGCCGACAGACGGTCGAGCATCCGTTTGGCACGCTGAAATCCTGGATGGGCTCGACGCACTTCCAAATGAAAACGCTGAAACACGTCAGAACGGAAGCCAGTCTCCACATCCTGGCCTATAACTTCAAAAGGCTGGTCGCCATCCCCGGTGTCCCGGCGATGATCGCCGCAATCCAGACCTGAGGGTGGACCGCAACCTTCCGCGCCAATCCGAAATCAGCGCCGTTCGTCTGCCAACGCGTTTTTACACGGCCTGTCCCACGAGCTGACAACGGCTGTTGACCACAGTCGGTCGCACCACCAGTCACTATCAATATCCGCTATGCCTTCAGCATTCGGGGATCATAGATCCACTTGCGTATCTTGCGAGCACTGATTTTCGTTAGGTCTCGATGCCTGGGATTGATCAGCACATTTTGCTCTTCGGGCACTATAACGGACGGCACGCGGAGAAGCAGAGTATCGTTTGACCGTGCCCAATTGGTCCCGAAATCTGAAGACGTCCTGCTCGCGGGCTCTGAGTCCCAGCCCACCGGTGCAATGGTGTGGTCGCAGGCCTGAGCCTGTGCCCAAACGTCGTCAGGGATGATAATTTCAATCAGATAGCGGTTGAGGGGCAAGCCCCCAGCGTTTAGGTGGACGATCGTTTCGAGAGCCGCGAGCGCCCGATTGCAAGACGTGTAGACTACCGGCGTGCCACGGTCGTTCCAGCGTCCACCGGTGATCTCGGCGCCCTTCCCGCTAAGATCGTCGGCGGTGTAATCACGGGTATCCGATGCAATGCGCCAGAGCGAGTGGCTCACGCATAGGCTCCGCTTTGAATCCGGGCGAGAGCTTCGGCCACCATCGCCTGGCCTTCCATCGTGTCGAGCAGCTCGATCGGCGCTGTCCCCCCAAAGGCTGGTAGCGGCTCCCGCAACCAGCGAGATATCCACTCAGAAGCGTTGAAGTCGTTAGGATCACCCGACTCGGCGATAATCGCCTCGACCTGTCCGATCAGCTTGGCGACCCCGAGGAGGCGCTCACTCTCGTCGCTCGACAACTGTTCGCTTAACGCAATCTTCCGATTGACCGTAGCTGTCTTGAGCCCAAGCGCATGGTAGAAAAATTTATGCTCCAGTCCGAGTACCTGGACTATCCGCTTGGCCTCCGTTGCGGGCATACCACGACGGATGATCTTGATTCTGTCCTCGGGCGAGGCGTTAAAGACGTCGCGAAACTTGGCGGGCGATTTGACTTTGATGACGACCTTCTTCGACGAGGTCTCAGGCTTTGCGGTCCGGACAAGCGCCTTCGCGCGCCGGGTGGCCTTTTGGTCATCGGTTACCGTGACGGACATAAATACTCCTTTGAGCCGTTATATAGCTCATTTGAGCATGGTCTGCAAGGCGGCGGTCAGCTGCCTTGAGGAACAGCGACGCCAACCGCTTGCTCGACCACGTTGTAGATTTCCGCTGAGAATTGGCTCTGACTCACTTTTGCTGCTGGAGGTGCTCAGTTTGCGCCGACGAGGCGAGCTTCAAGCAGATCGAGCTTTGCGCGACCATACATTTGACGTTTGATCAGCTTTAGGCGGGTAATCTGCCCCTCCGTCTGTCCGTTCGACCATTGTGATACCATTGCATTTCGGACGGCTGCCAAGTCTCTTTCAACGCCGTTGACAAAAGAGCTCACGAGGCCGCCTCTTGCGCTGTCGAGCCAGTCACTGAGCTTAGCCGCTGATTTTGAACGGATCATCGATTGGAACTCGCTGATCGCTTGACGCGCTGCGACCAGATCAGGGACATGATCTTCGATCACTGCCACAAGGATGGCTTCGGATCTGGCAAGTCCGTCGCGCGCAGATGTCATCAGCCGCGCAAGCACCCGAGCCGATGGTGTGCGAGCGAGACCGCTTTGATTGGCCTTCTCGGCAAGGCGCCGACGTTGCGCCCATTGCGATACGATACCGCGTTGCCCAACAAAGCCTTCGTTGCGCATTTCACGCCAGAGCGCCGAGGCATTGCGGGCACCAGCCTCCCACCTATCATTCATCCATGGCAGCCAGGCATCAAGGGAGCTGGGCCGAGTGCGGAATACATCCAGACGCTGACCGCGCAGCACATCGCGTACGAGCTTGCGGCTGTACCCCGTTTGTCGAACGATTTGCCGGATGGAGGTCCCATTCTGTGAGAGTTGCTGGATTGCTTCATTCGTCTCCTGCCGGCGCAGGTAGCCTTCATACTGCAGCTTCTCGGCACAGGTGAGAAGCTTAGGATCGACGACATTGTTGCCGACCGCATGCCTAATCTGACGCATGGATTTGTTAACGGCATCAAGGAATGCCCGGCTCGAGTTCTCCATAAGGTGCCACCTGTCCGCGACCTGTTCGGCATCAGGTAAACCTTTAGCGATGGCTTCACCGTAGCCGCCACCGCGATCACGGGCGACAACCGATATCGAGGGATGCCTTGCAAGCCAGGCGCGGGACGTTTCCAAGGCGCGGTCGGGCAGCAAGGTAACAGGTTTGCGCCGTTCCAAATCGCAAACAATCGTCCCGTAGGTTTGACCGCGCCGAAAGGCGAAGTCGTCAATGCCAATGACATTGAGTTCATCGCACCTTGCACCGACACGTCGCCGTACGACCCGCAACAGCGTGTCTTTGCTCACAGGCATCATCAGCCGTTGAGCAAAAGCTGCTCCAGGCCTGCCACCAAGCGCCAGTCCAAGCTGATGAACGATCGTTTCGAGCCGCTGAGTTCGCCGACTGTACCGAGTAAGAACGCCTTTATTGAATTGCTCGCAAAAGATGCGTCGACCGCAAACTACCGCGTCACACCAGAAACGACGCGCCTCGATCAAGAGAATAACCCGCCGGCCGCTAAGCGGAAGGTCCGATGGTCTGCGCACATATCGACTTTGTACGCGCCGACTTGGTCGACCACAGTCGGGACAAGTCCCCTCAGAACAACGCGACCGCAGCAGAATGTGGAAATTCTCACCGACGCTATGAACCGAAACGACCACGAAACCTTCGGGGGCCAAGTTCGCGCGATGAAATCGACCGGGCATGGCAGATCCTCTCAATGGAACTGCCAAAGTCTATCACACCAGCAGCAAAAGTGAGTCAGAGCCAATTCTCGATGGAAATACCGGGTCAATTCTCAGCGGAAATCTACATCCGCTCCTCTGACAGCCGCACTTAATCAAATCAAACCGCTTTTGGCGAGGGGGTTTTTGGAGGTCCCCAGCTCCTCATAGCAATGCAGCAAGGCTCCATCTTGCCCAAGAATTATGGCAAGAATGGCAGTGATCGCTGCATTTCGGGACGTTACGAAGTTTACGCGGTTGCCAGATGCGGTCTATTTGCCAGCAGATTGTCAACTACGCCGGGGTCGGCGAGGGTGGAGGTATCGCCGAGGTTCGAGACGTCGTTTTCGCCGATCTTGCGCAGGATGCGGCGCATGATCTTGCCCGAGCGGGTCTTGGGCAGGCCGGGGGCGAACTGGATCACATCGGGGGTGGCGATCGGGCCGATTTCGTGACGCACCCACGCGATCAGCTCCTTGCGCAGCGCCTCGTCGGGCTCGACTTCGGCATTGCAGGTGACGAAGGCATAGATGCCTTGGCCTTTGATGTCGTGCGGCATGCCGACGACCGCGGCCTCGGCCACTTTCTGGTGCGCTACCAGCGCGGATTCGATCTCTGCGGTGCCCATGCGGTGGCCCGATACGTTGATCACGTCATCGATGCGCCCGGTGATCCAGTAATAACCATCCTCATCGCGGCGGCAGCCGTCGCCAGTGAAGTAGTGGCCCTTGAAGGTGCTGAAATATGTCTGGAAAAAGCGGTCGTGATCGCCCCACACCGTGCGCATCTGCCCCGGCCAGCTGTCGGTGATGACCAGACAGCCATCGGTTGCGCCGTCGAGCAGATTGCCCTCGGTATCGAGCAGCGCGGGCTGCACGCCGAAGAACGGGCGGCTGGCCGAGCCGGGCTTGAGCGGGGTTGCGCCGGGCAGGGGGGTGATCATCGCCGCGCCGGTTTCGGTCTGCCACCATGTGTCGACAATCGGGCAGCGGCTGTCGCCCACAACCTTGTGATACCACTCCCACGCCTCGGGGTTGATCGGCTCGCCCACCGATCCGAGCAAGCGCAATGAGGCGCGGCTGGTTTGCTTCACCCACGCATCGCCCTCGCGCATCAGCGCGCGCAAGGCGGTGGGGGCGCCATAGAAGATCTCGACCTTGAACTTGTCGACCACTTGCCAGAAGCGGCTGGCATCGGGGAAATTGGGCACGCCTTCGAACATGACGGTCGTCGCGCCGTTCATCAGCGGGCCGTAGACGACATAGGAATGGCCGGTGACCCAGCCGATATCAGCCGCGCACCAGTAAATCTGGCCGGGACGATAATCGAACACGTATTCGTGCGTCATCGAAGCCCACACCGCATAGCCGCCGGTGGTGTGCAGCACGCCCTTGGGTTTGCCGGTGGAGCCCGAGGTATAGAGGATGAACAGCGGATCTTCCGCGCCCATTTCTTCGGGCGCACATTCGGCAGATTGTTGCGCGGCAGCGCTCGCCCAATCCAGATCGCGGCCCTCGACAAAGCCGAGGTCCGCACCCGTGCGGCGCAGCATGATGACGGTATCGACGCCGGGGCAGTACTTCAGCGCCTCGTCCACGTTGGCCTTCAGCGGCACCTTGCGGCCCCCGCGCAGGCCCTCGTCAGCGGTGAGTACCACGCGGCTGTCGCAATCGCTGATGCGGCCTGCCAGAGCATCGGGGCTGAAGCCTGCAAACACGATCGAATGGATTGCGCCGATGCGGGTGCAGGCGAGCATCGCCACGGCGGCTTCAGGCACCATCGGCAGATAGATCGTCACCCGCTCGCCGCGTTTCACGCCGCGCGATTTAAGCAGGTTGGCAAAGCGGCAGACGTCTTCATGCAACTGGCGATAAGTGATCTCGCGGTGCGGCTCGCCCGGGCCATCGGGCTCCCACAGGATCGCGATGTCATCGCCGCGTGTGGCCAGATGGCGGTCAAGGCAATTGGCCGAAAGGTTCAGCGTGCCATCCTCGAACCAGCGGATGCCGAAGTCCGCCTCATGGAACGAGGTGTTCTTGACCTTGGTGTATGGCTTGATCCAATCAAGCCGCTGGCCGTGTTCGGCCCAGAACGCCTCCGGATCCTCAACCGATTGGCGATACATCGCAAAGTAGCCCGCCTCGTCCACCAGCGCATTGGCCGCCCACTCCGCCGGAACCGGATAAACTGCATCGCTCACGTCAGGCTCTCCCAGAAACGCATCCACCCATTTTCCCGCATTCTATCACCATGTCATCGGGCGAATACATCGTTCCAAGGTACAATTGGCGCGGTGCCGCGTGAGGCGCACAAGGAGATTTGAAATCGTAAGAGTCTATTTGGAGGCACGAGGATGTTGGAACAGGCCATGAGCAAATTTGCTGGCAACGCGCTTATTCGCGACAAGTTCGACAATTATATTGGCGGCAAATGGGTTGCGCCGGTGCGCGGGGCCTATTTCGACAATATCTCGCCTGTAACAGGGCAAGTTGTGTGTCAGATCGCACGCGGCACTGCCGAAGACATTGAACTGGCGCTCGACGCTGCGCACGCAGCCAAGGATGCATGGGGCAAGGCTTCGACGACCGAGCGTTCGAACACGCTGCTGAAAATCGCTGATCGCATGGAAGCCAACCTTGATAAGTTGGCGCTGGTCGAAACCATCGATAACGGCAAGCCGATCCGCGAAACAACCGCCGCCGATCTTCCATTGGCGATTGACCACTTCCGCTATTTTGCATCGTGCCTGCGCGCGCAGGAAGGTTCGATTTCGGAGATCGATCACGATACCATCGCCTATCACTTTCATGAACCGCTGGGCGTGGTCGGGCAGATCATTCCGTGGAACTTCCCGCTGCTGATGGCGGTGTGGAAGCTGGCGCCGGCGCTCGCTGCGGGCAATTGCATCGTGCTTAAGCCTGCCGAACAAACCCCGATGTCGATCATGGTGCTGATGGAAGTGATCGGCGATCTGTTGCCTGCGGGCGTGCTCAACGTGGTGAACGGCTTTGGCATTGAAGCGGGCAAGCCGCTGGCAAGCAACAAGCGCATCGCTAAGATCGCATTCACGGGCGAAACCACCACGGGTCGTCTGATCATGCAATACGCTTCGGAAAACCTGATCCCATGCACGTTGGAACTGGGCGGAAAAAGCCCCAACATCTTCTTTGCCGATGTGATGGATCAGGACGACGACTTCCTCGACAAGGCGCTTGAAGGCTTTACCATGTTCGCGCTCAATCAGGGTGAGGTCTGCACCTGCCCGAGCCGCGCGCTGGTGCATGAATCGATCTATGACCGCTTCATGGAAAAGGCGATTGCCCGCGTTGAGGCGATCAAGCTGGGCAACCCGCTGGATGCTTCCACAATGATCGGCGCGCAGGCTTCGAACGATCAGATGGAAAAGATCCTGAGCTACATCCAGATCGGGCGTGATGAAGGTGCCAAGGTGCTGACCGGTGGTGAGCGCGCGGTGCATGGCGGCGATTTGGCCGATGGTTTCTATGTCCAGCCAACCGTGCTGGAAGGCCACAACAAGATGCGCGTGTTTCAAGAGGAAATCTTTGGACCGGTGTTGGCGGTAACCAAATTCTCGACCGATGAAGAAGCGCTCGCGATTGCCAATGATACGCTTTACGGCCTTGGCGCGGGTGTGTGGACGCGCGATGGAACCCGCGCCTATCGCATCGGTCGAGGTATTCAGGCTGGCCGTGTGTGGACCAATTGCTATCACGCTTATCCAGCACACGCCGCATTTGGTGGTTATAAGCAATCTGGCATCGGGCGCGAAAACCACAAGATGATGCTCGATCACTATCAGCAAACCAAGAACTTGCTGGTCAGCTATAGCCCTAGGAAGCTTGGCTTTTTCTGAGCTAACGATCACACTGTAAAGGTGGCGCGCTCTGGCATGGGGCAGGCGCGCCACATGCCGTTCAGCCAAGCGCCATAAGAGCGCGTCAAAATCAAAACATGGAGAGATGTCGTGTCACAAGTCGTGGTCAGTGTGATGTACAATGCCCCTGCCGATCCGCAGGCATTTGAGGATTATTACGCCGCAACGCACATGCCGATTGCACAGAAAATCCCGATGGTCGAAAAGATCGTCCTGCTCAAAGGCGTAGCGGGCCCCGATGGCAGCGCGCCTGCCTATTACCGCATGGCGCAGATTTACTTTGCCGATGCAGCAACGATGGCCGCAGCCATGGCCACGCCCGAGGCGCAGGCGGCAACCGGCGACATCGCCAATTTCGCCACCGGTGGTGCTGCCGTGTTGATCGCGCAAGTCGTGTGACCACACTTCCCCCTCGCGTCATGACAACAGCGGCGGCGGACGATTGGATCGTGCGGCTGACAGCGGCGCATGGCCCATTGATGTTTCACCAATCGGGCGGATGCTGCGATGGGTCTGCGCCCATGTGCTTTGTTGCGGGTGAATTCCGGGTTGGCGGGCAGGACGTTCTGCTCGGCCATATAACGGGCGATACGCCGGTGTGGACCGGGGCTGCGCAATTTGAATATTGGCGGCATACTCAGGTGACGATTGATGTGGTGCCCGGGCGCGGTGCCGGGATGAGCCTTGAAGCGCCCGAAGGGGTGCGGTTCATTGTGCGCAGCCGGGTGTTCAGCGATGAGGAAGCCGCATTGCTTGAGCAGGCAGGCGAACCCCTGCGCGGTGATGTGTAATCCGCTTGGCGGGCACCGTCCGCCGTCCTAAAGAACGCAGGCGAAGGTCAGGTGTCCAGCAAAAAGGCGCGGCCTTTCTGAGAGAGGGTAATGGCCGTGCCGGTTGATCTTGATGACCAACGCTTGGTCGCGTGCACATCGCGCGCGGCTGATCCTGCCCGCGCGGTTTCTGAACTGGCGGCGGCCATCGGATCAGTGCAATTGGCCGGTGCCTTGCTGTTTTGCTCAAACGGTTACCCCCGCGATGCGCTGGCGCAGGAACTGGCAGTGCAATTGCCGGATGTGCCACTATTTGGCTGCACGAGTGCGGGCGAATTGGCAGACCGGGGCTATGATACCAACAGCATCGTGCTGATCGGTTTCCCGCGTGACGTTTTCTCGATGGCATCCTTGCGCTTTGATGATCTTGATCATTTTGATGCACAAGCCGCCCAAAGCGCGATCAGGCATCTTGCCGCACAAGAACGCCGGGATCGGGTGGGGGATGAAAAACAGCATCAGGTGGCGTTGTTTTTTGTGGATGGGCTTTCCCATCGCGAAGAATTGCTGACGATGACCGCGCAGCATGCTTTGGGCGATATTCAATTGATCGGCGGCTCTGGTGGCGATGGCCTATCGTTTCGCAATACCGCAGTGCTGCATGACAAGGCGTTCCATGCCGATGCCGCCGTGATTGTTCTGTTGAGCAGCGCACGCCCGCTGCATGTGTTTTGCACTAACTTCTATCGTCCCGGACCGTCCAAGATGGTGATTACCGAAGCCGATCCAGAAACCCGCACGGTTTATGAAATCAACGCAGCGCCCGCCGCTGCTGAATACAAGCGGCTGTCGGGCAATCCGTCATCCCTGCTGGATGCGCACTTCTTTGCCGCGCACCCGCCGATCGTGCGCACCGGGGGGCAGGTGCATGTCCGTTCGATCCAATCGGCCAACCCTGATGGATCGCTGACGTTTTATTGCGCTATCGATAATGGCGTGGTGCTTTCCTTGGGTGAACCAGTGGACCGGGTTGCCGCGATGGAAGACCTGTTTGCCGAGATCGAACGCAAAGTGGGTGTGATTGATCATGTCATCGGTTTTGATTGCGTGCTGAACCGCCTTGATGCCGAAGATCGACAACAGGCGCATGTCGTGTCGCAGATGTATGTCGCCAACCGCGTGTTTGGCTTTAACACTTACGGCGAACAATTCCGTGCCGCCCATATGAATCAGACGTTCACCGGGCTGGCGGTGGGGCGATGAACGGCATTGCTTATCCTGTGGTTCGCGAAGGCGATGATGAGATCGCACAATTGCGCGCGCGGGTGCAGCAGTTGGAGAAGATCAACTCCGCTTTGATGGACCGGGTGGAACGCTCGATTGATATGGAGGGCGGGGCGTTTTCGATGTTCGAAACCGCGATTGCCTTGGAATCAGTGGTGCGTGACCGGACGAGCGCGCTGGAAGCTGCGATGAGCGAGCTTAATCGCGTGATCGCGGAACTGGCAGCGGCCAATGATGATGCCACCGCAGCGCGGATTTTGCTGCGTGATGCCATCGAAACGCTGAACGATGGTTTTGCGCTGTTTGATGCCAATGACCGGATGATCTTGTGCAACCGTGCCTACATCCGGATATTTCCCTCGGTTGAAGAGATTTCACACGCATCGCCAGAGTTTGCAGAAATCGCAATCAGGCTTGCCAATACTGGCGCGACGGTGGGTGCAAACATAGCCCCTGAACGGTGGCTGCGTGACCGGGTGGACAGGCATCGCCGGGCTGAAGGCGCACACGTTCAGGCGATGAGCGACGGGCGCTGGATCCAGATCAATGAAATCCGAACCAGCGATGGCGGAATTGTCGGGGTCTATACTGATATCACCTCGGTCAAAGCCGAAGATGCGCGGCAGCGGGCGCTTGAACTGGCAGAGCGCAATCTGGCGCTCCAAGCCACGCTTGATACCCTGTCAGAGGGCGTTTGTCTGTTTGATGCACAACACCGGATGCAGGCTTCGAACGAAGGTTTGATGCGGGTTTTGGCACTGAGTGGCGATAATGCAGAAGCAGTGCGCGATCATGCGGCTTTGGTGCGCTGGTGTGTCGACAGCCTCGGTCTTGATAGCCCAGAAGCGCTCGGCTGGCGGCATGAAACCATGCAACGTCTTGCGGCGGAATGCAAGATTGGCGGGCGCAATTTCATCATCCGCTCGGTCCCGCTCAGCAATGGTGGGATGGTATTTACGTTTGACGACGTGACCGATCACATGCGCTTGCAACGCTCGTTAACTGAAACCGCCGAGACGCTGGAGCGCAGGGTGAGCGAGCGGACGGCGGAACTGATTGAGGTGAACCGACAACTGGTCGATGCTAAGAACGAAGCAGAGACGGCCAATCGTTCAAAAACCAGCTTCCTTGCTGCCGCCAGCCATGATCTTTTGCAACCGCTCAATGCAGCGCGGCTGTTTGTTTCGGCGATGGATGGGCAGGCTTTGCCAGACCGCCCGCGCGCATTGGTTCAGCAAACAAGCACCGCGCTGGATTCGGTTGAAGACCTGCTGGAGGCGCTGTTTGAGATTTCGCGGCTTGATGCGGGCGCGATTCAGCCTGAGATCGTGGACCTTCCGCTTGGCAGTATCTTCAATACGTTGCGGGTGGAGTTTGCGCCATTGGCGGCAGCGGGTGGGTTGCAATTCGATGTGGCGGACACCGGGGTTTGGGTGCGGTCGGACGCGCGGCTGCTGCGCCGGGTTTTACAGAACTTTGTCTCAAACGCGATCCGCTATACCGAAGTGGGGCAGGTCGCGGTCGAGGTGGAGCAGCTTGCAGGCAGCGTCAGGGTCACCGTGCGCGATACGGGGCCGGGCATTGCACCGGGGGATCGTGACGAGATTTTCGAGGAATTTCGCCGGGTGGGGCGGACGCAGAAGATTCCGGGCAAAGGCCTTGGGCTGGCGATTGTGCGGCGGGTTTCCACGATGCTTGGCCATGAAATTGCCCTGCAATCAACGCCGGGGCAGGGATCGGCGTTTTCCATCAGCCTGCCCAGTGTTGCCCCGGTGGTGAGCGCGGTTCGCGAAGATCCCGCCGCAACGGTATCATCAAGCACGGGCGGCATGGTGCTGGTGATCGATAATGATCCTGCCATCCTTTCGGGCATGGAAGCCTTGCTGGAAAACTGGGGGCTTGAAGTGGTGACAGCCCGCGATCCAGGTGATGTCGTGGTGACGGTGGCGCTGGCGCAAGGCCTTGCCATGTTGATCGTCGATTATCAACTCGACGATGGCCTGATGGGCGACACGGCGATTGCGATGATCCGCAAAATGGCAGGTCGCGAAATACCGGCGATGGTCATTACCGCCGACCGGGCAGAGGAAGCCAAGACGTTGCTGGCCAGTCTGGCACTGCCGGTGCTCCACAAACCGGTAAAGCCTGCCCAACTGCGCGCGTTGCTCCGTCAGATGGACGTGATTTAGACTGGCCGCATTGGGGCGTTTTCCGCCATAAGCGGACTTTCTGGAAGCGACCCCTTTGCCGTCATTGCCCGCTTGAGCTAGTTTGCTCGAATGGAGGCGGTCCAATCCTATCGAAACTGGTGGCGGCCACTGCCCGGGTGGCTAAAAATCACGACTTCGCTGATCGCCTATCCGGCGTGGGCCATCATCGTGTATTGCGTCGCAACAGGTAATGCGAAGAGCACGGCAGCATTCTTCTCGTTCATCGCATTTGCAGTTGTCGCAGTGCTTCAGAGGGCATAGCGTGGAAGGTACGCTAAACAACGTTAAGGGTGAACAATCAGAGAA
>DAOLZE010000039.1:0-14147 GCA_035426125.1 Rhodocyclaceae bacterium | reverse complement strand
ACACCCTGCCCGGTTACGGCGCGCAAATCCTGCACCTGCGGCAACGCATATTGTGGATGTGAACATTGCTTCGCCGCCAGACACAGGGCACGGCCGAGCGGATGCTCGGAGCCCTGTTCGAGCGCCGCCGCCAGAAGAATCACCTCATCCTGCGTCAGCGCGCCGAGCGGCAAGGTTTCGCTGAGGGACAGACGTCCCTCGGTCAGCGTGCCAGTCTTGTCGAAAACAATGTGTGTAGCGCGTGCCAGCGTTTCGATGGCATGCGTGCGCGTCACCAGTATGCCGAGGCGCGAGAATGCGCCACCTGCCACCGTCAGCGCTGTCGGCGTGGCCAGCGACAGCGCACACGGACAACTGACCACCAACACGGCGACGAACACCCACAAGGCACGCGACGGATCAATCGTCAGCCAGATCAACGCCGTCACAATCGCCAACACGATCAGTGCGATGACGAAATGCGCGGCGATGCGGTCAGCCATCACAACCATGCGTGGCTTTTCCGCCGCAGCACATTCGACCAGGCGCCGGATCGCCGCCAGTCGTGTCGCTTCGCCGACACGTACAACGCGCAGAATCAGCGGACTCGCCACATTCACGCTGCCACCGATCACCGCATCGCTACAACGCTTATCTACCGCAGTGCTCTCGCCGGTCAGCAGCGATTCGTCGACGGCGCTTTCACCCTGGATGATTTCGCCGTCGACGGGAATCGTCTCGCCCGGTCTCACCAGCACGATGTCACCAACCGTCAGCCGGGCTGCCGCGATGCGCTCTGCCGCGAGCGATGGAAACGTCGTAAGCCGCGAAGCGAATACCGGCAATGCGCGCGCCAGCCTCTCGACGCCACGCGCCGCGTTCTGTCGCGCCATCATTTCAAAATAACGGCCACAGAGAAGGAAGAACACGAACATTGTCACCGAATCGAAATACACGACGCCGCCTGCCGTCAGTGTCGCCCAGCAACTTGCAGCAAAGGCGCAGCCGACGCCCAGCGCCACTGGTACATCCATACCGACGCGACCGCGCTTGAGATCACTCCATGCGTTACGAAAAAACGGCGCCGAGGAATACAGGATTACCGGCAGCGTCAGAATCAGGCTGGCCCAGCGCATCAACTGTTCAATAGCCGGCGTCATGTCGCCATCATTGGCGAGATACACCGGGATGGCATACATCATCACCTGCATGGCACCAAAGCCGGCGACGAATACGCGCCACAGCGCGGCGCGGCGTTCCTTCTGCGCCAGTTGTTCGGAAAGCGCCGGATCGTAGGGATGTGCGCGATAGCCGATGGCAGCAATGGCGGCGAGTATCTGCGACAGCTTGATGCGCCGCTCATCCCAGCGCACCCGCACACGATGCGTCGTGTAGTTGATGTCGACCGCTGTCACACCGGGTTGCCTGGCCAGATGAGTTTCATTCAGCCAGACACAGGCAGCGCAAGTGATCCCTTCGAGAATCAGCGAAGCCTCGCGTTCATGCTCACCGGCTTGTCGGACAAAATTCTTCTGGATGTCCGGCAGATCGAACAAACCGGAATCCTGCAATGCTTCCGGCATAGCCTCGCGTGAGCTCTGGCTTTCCGGTAGCGCATCGCGATGCCGGTAGTAATCGTTCAGACCGTTGGCGACAATCGCCTGTGCCACCGCCTGACAGCCGATGCAGCACATGCGTCGCACCTGCCCATCGATATTCACGGGGAAATCCGCATCCGGCGGCAGCGGCAGACCGCAGTGATAGCAGCTGCAGCCATGTTCCACAGAATATAACGGTGTCATTGAGACGCAGGATGGGCACCGCCCACGCGGATCAAGGGTTGAAGATCAAACGCGCAGGCTTTGCCCAGCCTGCGCAACTACAAGATTCCAGGGTCATTTCAGCAAGCGCCGCATACCCCACAGCACCAGCGGCGCAAACGGGCGCACCAGAGGACGCAACCAGCCAAGGCGCTGTGTCATTTCCTGGCGATAACTGTCGAAACGGTGATTCTGGAAACGCAATACGCGCTGACTTTCCGTCGTATCCATCCAGTGGGTGTAAAACTCATTCGTGCCAAGCATATCCTTCGGCAGAGTCACGCCGAGAGTATTCAGAGCAACGGAGAGAAATTCGTGCTGCGTTACCCGGCAATCGGCACCACCGCCGATCAGCCAGATTTTTCGCAACGCATCGGGATTATCCAGGCAGTTGGCGATGGCCTCGGCGACGTCCGCCGGATGCACGTATTCCAGTGGATTGTCCGGCGATACGCCAAACAGTTTACGCATCATGTCGAGTTCAGTTCCCAAGGTGCGCGCATCCACGGAAACACCGACACGCAGAACGCACCAGGGAATAGCGCTCTGCGCCAGGCGCTGCTCGACCTGCACCTTCTGGCGCGTGTAGTTGTCGGAGGGTTTGGGTGCATCGGCAACAGACTTCAGACGCCGATCCGCCGGGAAGCCGAATACCGTAACCGAGGAAGGATAGATCAGCAACGGCGGCAGCGGGCAGGCTTCCAGCGCTTCGATCAGGCGCAGCGTGGCTTGAAGATTGACAGCCTCGGCAAGTGCCGGTGCACTTTCCGTGACCGGCGGCAGCAGTGCCGCCAGATGCACCACGGCACAAACCTGCGGCAACAAGGGCGCGAAATCAACCTTGCGAATATCGCCCCACAGCATGGTCGGCATATAGCCGAGGCGTTGCGCGGTTTTCTGGTTGGCCGGCGTTTCCAGATCCATCGGCAGCACGCGATAGCCGCGCGCCTTGAATGTAGCCAAGACGATCTGGCCAAGATTGCCGAGCGCCCCGGTTACCAGCACACACTTGTTACTCATCTGCTCCACAGCGACTCCCCGGATTAATTGGTGGGCGCAGCCTTGCGCCAATACTTGCAAAGCGGATTATAAAGCCACGCACAAAGGTTCCGGCCAACACTCTCGATTGCTGGCAGAATAGTGCGTTGTCAATTTTCAGAAAACACGTAGGTCATGATAATTGCCACCTGGAATGTCAATTCACTGAAGGTCAGACTGCCGCAGGTGCTTGACTGGCTTGCCGCACAGCGTCCGGATGTACTGTGCCTGCAGGAAACCAAGCTCGAGGACAAGTCTTTCCCGTTGGCAGACATCGAAGCTGCTGGATATCACGCCGTATTCGCCGGGCAGAAAACCTACAACGGCGTGGCGATCCTCTCGCGCCAACCAGCGCAGGATGTCGCGCGGGGCATCCCGGGGTTCGAAGACCCACAACAGCGCGTGATCAGCGCCACCATCGATGGCCTCCGTATCGTCTGTGTGTACATTCCAAACGGCCAGAGCATCGACTCCGACAAATATCAATACAAACTGCGCTGGCTAAAAGCGCTGCACGACTGGCTGGCTGGCGAGTTGAAAAAATATCCGCGCCTGGCGCTGCTCGGTGATTACAACATTGCTCCCGAGGATCGCGATGTCCACGATCCAGCGGCCTGGCAGGGGCAGATTCTTTGCAGTGTTGCGGAACGTGCGGCATTCCAGGAACTGATCGGCCTCGGCCTCAGCGATGCATTCCGTAAATTCGAACAGCCGGAAAAAACATATTCGTGGTGGGATTATCGGATGATGGGTTTCCGGCGTAACCACGGCCTGCGCATTGATCACATCCTGCTCTCGCCGTCGCTGGCAGCCGAATGCACCACCTGCACCATCGATAAGGCACCGCGCAAGCTGGAACGACCATCCGACCACGCGCCGGTACTCGCCGGGGTTGGGGTCTGCCAATAGCCACCAATCGAAATTAATTGATATCGGGTTTGCCAATCGATATATACGACTGTATATTACGTATCCGCGTCATCTATTTTCATTCGGGCGTTGCAAATTCAATTCATGAACCGGACTCTTGTCGCTGCCAGTGTGCATGGCGGCCGCTACGCCAGACCTGCTCTGGAACTTGCCGAGTCTGGTTTTTCAAACCCCTGATTCCGCACTTAACAATTCATCGACACTGCTTATGGAATCAGCATGGATTGCGCTGGGACTATCGCTAAAAGTTGCTGGTTGGGCCACTGCTATTAATATGGTCCTTGGCATCGCCGCCGGCTATGCCTTGGCACGCTGCCGATTTCCCGGCCGCAATTTTCTTGACGCCATGCTCACCTTGCCGATGGTGATGCCGCCCACCGTGCTCGGCTACTACCTGCTGGTCGTCATCGGCCGCAAGGGCTGGATCGGCGCCTGGCTGCATGACAGCTTCGGCATCAACCTGATTTTTACCTGGCAAGGCGCCGTGATTGCGGCAGCGGTGGTGGCGTTTCCGCTGGTGTTCAAGTCAGCGCGGGCAGCATTTGAAGCGGTGGATGATCAGCTCGAACAGGCGGCCGAGGTACTCGGCGCCTCGACGATCGGGATCTTCTTCCGGGTCACGCTACCGCTTGCCTGGCGCGGCATCCTCGCCGGTTTGCTGCTGGCTTTTGCGCGCGGCATGGGTGAGTTCGGCGCAACGCTGATGGTTGCCGGCAGCATCCCCGGCAAGACCCAGACGCTCTCGGTAGCCGTGTATGAGGCGGTACAGGCCGGCCAGGACGACACGGCCAACCTGCTGGTGCTCATTACATCGATAACCTGCATCGCGGTGCTGCTGGTTGCCGGAAAGCTTGCGCCAGGCCACGCAGGGCGTAATCGAGAATAATGGGGAATGATGCCATGCAATTGAGCGTCGACATTGCCAAGACCCTGCGCGCCGGTGAGCGAAGATTCCACCTGAGGATGAAATTCCAATCGAGCAGTCAGAGAATTGTGATTTACGGTCATTCCGGCGCAGGAAAAAGCCTGGCGCTGAAGGCCATTGCCGGATTGATGACACCGGATTCCGGACAGATTCAACTGGCGAACCGGGTCTTGTTCGACAGCGCCACGGGTATCGATATTCCGCCCCAGCAAAGACAGGTAGCCTATCTGTTTCAGGACTACGCGCTATTTCCACACTTGAATGTGCGACAGAACATTGGCTTCGGACTCAAGCGGGGCTGGCTGAATTCCGCCAGCGACGTGCATGACGAAACGATAGAGTATTGGCTGACGGCTTTTGAACTTCATGCCGTGGCACACCAGTATCCGGTGCAGTTATCTGGCGGCCAGCGCCAGCGTACCGCACTGGCACGCGCGCTGGCGCCGCAGCCACAGGCGCTGCTGCTCGATGAACCCTTCGCCGCCCTCGATCCCGCCCTGCGGACGCGCATGCGCCAGCAACTCGATGAACTTCAGCGCCGTTTGTCGGTACCCATGGTGCTCATCACCCACGATCCGGATGATGTCGATTTCTTCGGCGATCACGTGGTATGTCTGAGCGAGGGGAAAATCATCGACCGTTATATTGAAGAATGAAATGTCCATGACCCTCGGGGAAAAGAGAGTCGAATGCGGGTCGATCACTCACACCGACATCGACACCGATGCCACCATCGTCACCGCATCCCCGGCATCAGACCCTTCATGCTGCGCATCATCTTCTGCATGCCGCCTTTGGAAAACTGCTTCATCATTTTCTGCGTCTGCTCGAACTGGTTCAGCAGGCGATTAACCTCCTGCACCGACACGCCAGCACCGGTGGCGATGCGACGTTTGCGGCTGGCCTTGATGAGCTCCGGTTTGCCGCGTTCCTGCGGGGTCATCGAGTTGATGATGCCTTCGATGCGGCCGATCGACTTGTCCTCGACAGCGCCACTGGCCTGTTGCGCGGCCTGGGCAAATTGCGCCGGGAGTTTTTCGAGCAGCGAGGACATGCCGCCCATCTTGCGCATCTGGCCGATCTGCTCCTTGAAATCGTTGAGGTCGAAGCCTTTACCCGACTTGACCTTCTGCGCGAAAGCCTGCGCCTTCTCATGATCGACGCCACGCTGCGCCTCCTCGACCAGGCCGAGAATGTCGCCCATACCGAGAATCCGCGAGGCCATACGCTCGGGGTGAAACTCCTCCAGCCCGTTGAGTTTTTCGCCGATACCGGCAAATTTCAGCGGCTTGCCGGTGACATGGCGCACGGATAGTGCGGCACCACCGCGTGCATCACCGTCAAGCTTGGTGAGAATTACGCCGGTCAGCGGCAGCGCCTCGCTAAAGGCCCTGGCGGTATTCACCGCATCCTGGCCGAGCATGGCATCGACAACAAACAACGTTTCGATCGGCTGGAGTTGCGCGTGCAACGCCTTGATCTCGGCCATCATCGCTTCGTCGATGGCGAGGCGCCCGGCGGTATCGACAAACAGCACATCGTAGTAATGCTTCTTCGCATAATCGAGTGCTGCTGCGGCAATATCCAGCGGCTTCTGGCCTGGCTCGGAAGGAAAGAAGTCGATGCCGGCCTGGGCGGAAACACTCTTCAACTGCTCGATGGCGGCGGGACGATACACGTCGCAGGAAACCGTCAGTATCTTTTTTTTCTGCCGTTCCTTGAGCCACTTGCCGAGTTTGGCCGTGGTGGTGGTCTTGCCGGCACCCTGCAAGCCGGCCATCAGCAGCACCGCTGGCGGCTGCGTGGCAAGATTCAGACCAACGCTGGCACCGCCCATCAGCTCGGTCAGTTCGCGATGCACGACGCCGACCAGCGCCTGACCAGGCGTTAGCGAGCCGATCACCTCATGGCCAAGAGCCTTTTCCTTGACGCGGGCAATGAAATCCTTGACCACCGGCAGAGCTACGTCGGCTTCAAGCAATGCCATGCGCACTTCGCGCAACATGTCGGTGATATTGTCTTCGGTCAGGCGCGCCTGACCGCGAATCGTTTTAACGACCTTGGCAAGGCGTTGAGTGAGGTTATCGAGCATGGGGAGATGGATGCTAAACTATGAGGATGTCTGCGATTTTACTGTATCTCGCCGCTGCCGCCCTGTATGCCGGTCTTGCCACGCATTTCTGGCGCACCCGCTGGCGCGGCGCAGCACTGGCCCAGCCCATGACCGGCCTGTCGCAAAAGGAACGCGCGATACTGCTGCTGACGCTGATCCTGCATGGCATTACTCTGAGCCGGGAAATCTTCGCTGCCGGGGCCATGCACTTCGGGTTTTCCGAAGCACTCTCGCTGATGCTCTGGCTGGCCATCGCCCTGTACTGGGTCGAGAGTTTTTACGCACGCATGGAAGGCCTGCAGATGCTTGGCTTTCCTCTGGCCGCAGTCTGCGTGGTGCTGCCGGCATTGATCCCCAGCCAGCATGTTTTGGTGAATGCCGACTCACTGGCTTTCCGCGCCCACTTCCTGACAGCGATGCTGGCTTACAGCCTGTTCACCCTGGCCGCACTGCATGCACTGTTGATGGCGGTTGCGGAGAGACATCTCCACCGCGGCCATCTGTCGCCATTTCTGGCAGGACTGCCGCCGCTATTGACCATGGAAAAGCTGCTCTTTCGCTTGATCCATATTGCGTTCCTGCTGCTGACGCTGACGCTGCTATCGGGTATTTTATTTTCCGAAACCCTGTTTGGCAAAGCACTCTCCTTCGATCACAAAACAGTCTTTGCCTTTATTTCATGGCTGATTTTTGCAGCACTGCTGCTCGGCCGCCACTTGCGTGGCTGGCGCGGACGACATGCGCTGCGCTGGACGCTGGCGGGTTTTATCGCGCTGTTGCTAGCCTATGTTGGCAGCCGTTTCGTCCTTGAAGTCATTCTCGGCCGCGCCGCCTGACCCACCCTCCTCTTCGGTATTCGATGGACGAACTGTCACTCTCCGCCCAATTTGCCGTGCTGGCGGTATTGCTGGTAATTTCTGGTTTCTTCTCCATGGCCGAGACGGCCATGATGGCCAGCAATCGCCATCGTCTGCGCCATCTTGCCGGAGAAGGCCATCGCGGCGCACAACTGGCAACACAACTGCTCAGCAAGGTCGACCGGCTGCTCGGCGTCATCCTGCTCGGCAACACCCTGATCAATGCCGCCGCCGCGATGCTCACCGGTCACATCGCGATAACGGTATTCGGCGAGGAAAAATGGTCGCTTGAAGCCGGTGCCATTTTTGTAACCATCTGCCTGCTGGTATTTTCTGAAATTACGCCGAAGGTCATCGGTGCTACCTATCCGGACCTGATCAGTCAGCGCATCAGTTTCATTCTGACGCCGCTGCTGCGCATCAGCTATCCAGTCGTCTGGTTCGCCAACCTGTTTGTCACCGGCCTGCTCAAGCTGCTCCGCCTGCAACCCAAACCCGGCCACGAGATGCCGCGCCTCTCACCCGAAGATTTGCGGGGAATGGTGCTGGAAGCTGGTCATTTCATCCCACATCAGCACCAGACGATGCTGTTGAACCTGTTCGACCTCGAACACATCTCTGTCGAGGACATCATGACGCCGCGCGGCGAAATCGAAGCCATCGACCTGCAATCGCCGCTTGAAGACATCCTGCAGCAACTGTCCACCAGTTTCCATACCCGCCTGCCGGTGTATGACGGCGACCCCGGCAATATCATTGGCATCCTGCACCAGCGGCGCCTGCTGGCCAACGCCATCGCTGGCGATCTTGACCAGATGGAGATCCGCAGCCAGCTTGCCGAGCCTTACTATATTCCGGCGGCAACAACGATTTATGCACAGTTGCAGTTCTTCCAGGAAAATCGCCAGCGCGTCGGTCTGGTCGTCGACGAATATGGTGAAATCGAGGGATTGGTGACGCTCGAAGATATCATCGAGGAAATCATCGGAAAATTTACCACCAGCATGCCGACCAGCGCCGAACTGACATGGGAAACACAGGAAGAAGGCGGCGAATCCGCGCTGGTTGACGGCGCTCGCAGCCTGCGTGAATTAAACCGCACCCTCGACCTGAATTTTTCACTCGACGGACCGAAAACACTCAACGGTCTGATCCTCGAACACTTGCAGGACATCCCGGAATCAGGCCTCAGCGTCAAGATCAACGGGGTGCCGATGGAAATTGTTCAGGCGCAGGATCGGCGCATCCGCATGGTGCGTATTTTCCGTCCATCAGAGGATGAACGCTGAAGAAGCCACAGAAGCCGCCGTCGATGCTTTACAAACGCACTGTGGCAAGGCATCATCGCCAACTGTTGTGGGATGTTGTCCGCATTTATTCGAAATGACTACAAGAAACGGCAGCATACGCAATGCATCGGACAACGCTGGACTCCGATGAATGCACGCCAAGGCAATCATTTTTGGGGAAGGTATGAATAATGGCTAGCGACGTCAAAGCCGGCAGCGCCGGAAAGGTCAAGGAGTTCAACTACCTTTGGGAAGGCAAGGACAAGACCGGCAAGCTGCTCCACGGTGAAATACGCGCCGGTGGCGAAACCCTGGTACGGACAACGCTGCGTCGCCAGGGTATCGTGGTGATCAAAGTCAAGAAGCAAGCCCCCGGCAGGGGCGGCAAGGTCACTGACAAGGACATCACCCTATTCACCCGACAGTTGGCCACCATGATGAAGGCCGGGGTGCCGTTGCTGCAAGCCTTTGAAATCGTCGGCAAGGGCGCCAGCAACGCTGCCGTCGGCAAGCTGCTGATGGGCATCAAGACCGATGTCGAAACAGGCACCAGCCTCAATGCAGCGTTCCGCAAGTATCCGTTGCATTTCGACGCCCTGTTCTGCAATCTCGTCAGCGCCGGCGAACAGGCCGGTATTCTCGACTCACTGCTTGACCGGCTGGCGAGCTACAAGGAAAAAATCCAGGCAATCAAGTCAAAGATCAAATCGGCGCTGTTCTATCCGATCTCCATCATTGTCGTCGCCTTCATCATCACTGCGGTGATCATGATCTTCGTCATCCCGCAGTTCAAATCCATTTTCACCAGCTTCGGCGCCGATCTTCCCTTGCCGACAAAAATCGTCATCTCGCTCTCCGATGGTTTCGTCGATAACTGGTATCTGATTTTTGGCGGCGTCGGAGGCGGCATCTATGCCTTCTTCTATTTCTGGAAACGATCGCTGAAGATGCAGATAGTCATGGATAGATTTATCCTGAAAGTACCGGTTTTTGGCGATCTGGTCCGCAAGGCTACCATTGCGCGATGGACACGCACGCTATCGACCATGTTCGCTGCTGGTGTGCCACTCGTCGAAGCACTCGAATCGGTTGCAGGCGCCGCTGGCAATTATGTTTACTACACCGGCACCCTTGCTATCCGGGGAGAAGTCAGCACCGGTCAGAACCTGACAGTGGCGATGCAGAACACCAACCTGTTTCCCAGCATGGTGATCCAGATGGTATCGATCGGCGAAGAGTCCGGCCAGCTCGACAACATGCTCAGTAAAGTCGCCGACTTCTTTGAAGCAGAGGTGGATGATGCCGTGGAAAGCCTCTCCAGCCTGATGGAGCCGATGATCATGGTCGTCCTGGGTACGTTGATCGGCGGTATCGTCGTCGCCATGTATCTGCCGATATTCAAGCTCGGCGCAGTCGCCGGCTGATCGGCCACTCGACCACTGCCTTTCATGAATTCCACCGTGGAGTTTCTCTCGCAGCCAGACAATCTGGCTGCGGTCTTTCTGTTGACCGGACTGATCGTCGGCAGCTTTCTCAATGTCGTCATCCATCGCCTGCCGCAAATGATGCAGCGCGAATGGATGGTGCAATGTGCCGAGCTGCGCGGTGAAACGCCTACAGAAGAAGAGCGGTTGAATCTCGCTGTGCCGCAGTCACGCTGCCCAAAATGCGGCCACTCGATCTCGGCGCTGGAAAACATTCCCATCATCAGCTGGCTGGTCCTGCGCGGCCGCTGCCGTGGCTGCCAGGCTCCGATATCAATACGCTATCCGCTGATCGAAGCCGCCAGCGGAGTTTTATCGGCGTATGCCGGATGGAAATTCGGTCTGACTTTCGCAGGTGCCGGGGCACTGCTGTTCATCTGGTGCATGATTGCCTTGACCTTCATCGACTTTGATACCCAATTGCTACCTGACGACCTTACCTTGCCTCTACTCTGGGGAGGATTACTGCTCAATCTTGGTGGTGGCGGCTTTACCGACCTGAAAAGCGCGGTCATCGGTGCTATCGCCGGTTACCTCGCGCTATGGTGTGTTTATTGGACTTTCAAGCTGACCACTGGCAAGGAAGGTATGGGCTATGGCGACTTCAAGCTGCTTTCGGCAATCGGCGCCTGGTTCGGCTGGCAGATGTTGCCGATGGTGATTCTACTTTCCTCGATAGTCGGTGCCATGGTCGGCATCAGCCTGATCGTGTTCACCAAACATGGCCGCGATACACCGATCCCTTTCGGTCCCTATCTTGCATGTGCCGGGATCATCGCGCTGTTCTGGGGCAAGACGCTGACCCAGACGTATCTGCAAACACTCTGAGCGCTTGAAAAAGTCCCGTAGCGACTCCATTTAGACAAGGCTTGAGCATGTCCTGACCACGCCGGTCGCGCGTTGGCTTGTCGTTGGCCTTTTGTCCCCGGACGCTTAAGATATAATCTTCTCTTTTGGAGCCAGCCATGCCAATTTACGTCTATCGTTGCAGCAGTTGCGGGCATGAAAACGAGGTCCTGCAGAAACTCAGCGATGCTCCGCTGACGACCTGCCCGTCCTGCAATACCGAGTCCTATAGCAAGCAACTCACCGCTCCTGGCTTTCAGCTCAAGGGTAACGGCTGGTATGCGACCGACTTCAAGGGTGGCTCCGGCAACGCGGCGCCTGCCAGCAAAACCGATGCGTCCCCCTGCCAGGGCGGCGAAGGATCATGCGCTTGCTCTTGATGGATGCCCGACGACCTGACGCCCCTCTTTTGTGAGTCGCCTGGCGGCTCGGTACTGCGCAATTGCTTAAAAAATATTTCATCACCGGTCTGTTGATCTGGATCCCGCTGGCGATTACCGCCTGGGTGCTGTCGATGATCGTCCGCACCATGGATCAATCGCTGCTGCTGTTGCCAACGGCGATTCGCCCGGAAACGTTACTTGGCATGTACATCCCCGGTATCGGCGTAATCATGACGCTTCTGGTGGTGTTGCTCTCCGGTCTTGTCGCAACCAATATCGTCGGCCAGCGCCTGATACTTTTCTGGGAAAGCGCGCTGGCACGCATCCCGGTGGTCAAGTCGATTTATTACAGCGTCAAGCAGATCAGCGACACGCTGTTTTCCGGCAGCGGCGAAGCTTTCCGCAAGGTACTGCTGGTGCGCTACCCGCATCCGGGCGCCTGGTCCGTGGCATTCCAGACCAGTTCACCGGCCAGCGAAATCGCCGGACGGCTCGATGACGAACACATCGGCGTGTTCATTCCCACCACGCCGAGTCCGGTCAACGGTTTCTTTTTCTTCGTCAGGAAGGCGGATACCTTCGAGCTGGACATGAGTATCGACGACGCGCTGAAGTACATCATCTCGATGGGCGTCGTGGTGCCCACCCTGCGCCATCCTTCAGACAACCCCTCAGGCAACATTCCGGGCCACGCGCGGAATCAGTAAATCAGACCCTCCTTACTTGATGCCGCATGACGGCTTCATCCAATACATTCACCAAAGCGGAAACACGAAACATGCGAACCCACTATTGCGGCGAGGTAAATGCCAGCCACATCGACCAGATCGTCACCCTCTGCGGCTGGTGTCACCGTCGCCGCGACCATGGCGGCGTCATATTCATTGACCTGCGCGACCGGGAAGGCCTGGCCCAGATTGTCTGCGACCCGGATCGTGCCGAAATGTTCGCGTGCGCCGAGGACGTGCGCAACGAATTCGTCCTGAGGATCACCGGCAAGGTGCGCCGCCGCCCGGCCGGCACCGAAAACGCCAACCTGGCTTCCGGCGAAATCGAAATTCTTTGTCATGAACTCGAAGTATTGAATACCGCCGTCACGCCGCCGTTCCAGCTCGACGAGGAAAACCTCTCGGAGAACGTGCGCCTGACCCATCGCGTCATCGACCTGCGCCGCCCGCAGATGCAGAAGAACCTGATGCTGCGCTACAAGACTGCGATGTCCTGTCGTCGCTTCCTCGATGACAACGGCTTCATCGATATCGAAACCCCGATGCTGACCAAATCCACGCCCGAAGGCGCGCGCGACTACCTGGTGCCTTCACGCGTTCATCCCGGCCAGTTCTTCGCCCTGCCGCAGTCGCCGCAACTCTTCAAGCAGCTGCTGATGGTGGCGGGCTTCGACCGTTATTACCAGATCGTCAAATGCTTCCGCGACGAGGATCTGCGCGCCGATCGCCAGCCCGAATTCACCCAGATCGACGTGGAAACCTCCTTCCTCGACGAGACGCAAATCACCGCGCTGATGGAGGATATGATCCGCACCGTCTTCAAGGAAACCCTCGCCGTCGAGCTGCCCGACCCGTTCCCGCGCATCACCTATGCCGAAGCCATGCGCCGCTACGGCTCGGACAAGCCGGACCTGCGCGTCACGCTGGAACTAACCGAACTCACCGAGGTGGTCAAGGATGTCGCCTTCAAGGTATTCAGCGGCCCGGCCAACGCCGCCAATGGCCGCGTGGCCGGCTTGCGCATTCCCGGCGGCGCCACCCTGACCCGCGGCGAAATCGACGCCTATACCGAATTCACCAGGATCTATGGCGCCAAGGGCCTCGCCTACATCAAGGTCAATGACGCCAGCCAGCCCAACGAAACCGGCCTCCAGTCGCCGATCGTCAAGAATCTGCACGAGACCGCGCTGAAAGCCATCATCGAGCGTACCGGCGCGCAAAGCGGCGACCTGATCTTCTTCGGTGCCGACACTGCCAAGGTGGTGAACGATGCCCTGGGCGCGCTGCGCAGCAAAATCGGTCATGAGAAGAAATTCCTTACCGGCGAAGCCTGGCGGCCGGTCTGGGTAGTCGACTTCCCGATGTTCGAATTCGATGAGGAAAATCAGCGCTGGTCGGCCTGCCACCACCCCTTCACCGCACCGAAGGACGGCCACGAAGAATTGCTCGAAACCGATCCTGGCGCCTGCCTGGCAAAGGCCTATGACCTCGCCCTGAACGGCTGGGAAATCGGCGGCGGCTCGGTGCGTATCCATCGCGAAGAAGTGCAGAGCAAAGTGTTCCGCGCACTCGGTATCGGCGCCGAAGAAGCACAACTCAAGTTCGGCTTCCTGCTCGACGCACTCAAGTACGGTGCGCCACCGCACGGCGGGCTGGCCTTCGGCCTCGACCGCATCGTCACCATGATGACTGGCTCGGAATCGATCCGCGACGTCATCGCCTTCCCCAAGACCCAGCGCGCCCAGTGCCTGCTGA
>DAOLZE010000038.1:2032-14236 GCA_035426125.1 Rhodocyclaceae bacterium | reverse complement strand
GCCGGCCAGCACATACGCCGGATCGCCACCGATCCAGTTGAACAGGAAGAACACCAGCAGCACAACGCCCAGCATCGTCGGCAGCATCTGCCAGAGACGGCGAATGATGAATGCAGTCATCGCTCATTCCCCTCTCCCGCTTGCGGAAGAGAGGTCAGGGGCGAGGGGATGGAAATCACTGCCGCTGCCCTTTGATCTCCGCAAAGAAGGCTTGCGGTGAAGGCTCGCGACCAAGGAAGGCGCGCACCAGTTCGGCGCCACCCTTTTCGCTGCCGCGTTGGAGAATTTCCGTGCGGAAACGCCGGCCGACGGCCGGGTTCATCAGGTTGTTGCCGTACTGCGAGAGCATGTCGAGGGCGAGTACTTCAGACCACATGTAGCCGTAATAGCCGGCGCCGTAGTTGCTGATGATGTGGCTGAATTGACCGGGAAAAGAGGTTCCTGTCACATGGCCGAGCGGCGTCGCGGCCTCCATCTTTTCCCAGACGGACAGCGCCTCGCCGGGTTGCTCGGAGTAGATCGCCATGTCGAAGCTGGCATACAGATGTTGGCGTGCGTAGCGCAAGCCGCGGCCAAAATTGCGTGCAGCATTGAGTCGCGTCATCATCGGCGCATCGACCTCCGGACAGTCCTTGCAGAAGTCGTGGATCAGTCGCACGGCTTCGAGTTTGTGTGCCCACTCTTCGTACATCTGCGATGGTGCTTCGACAAAATCGGTCTCGACACTGGTGCCGGCGTGCGCGGCGTAGCGGGTGCGTGAGAGCACACCGTGCATGACGTGACCGAACTCGTGCACCAGCGTTTCCAGTTCGCCGAAGTTCAGACCATTGCGGTTGAAGTTGGTCACCAGCACGGAAATCGGGGTACGCCCGGCCAGCATGCTGACGCCACGCACGCCGAATGCTGCGGCGTGCGTGAATTTGCCGTCGCGTGGATAGAGATCAAGATAGATGCCGCCGAGCAGCATGCCACTCTTCGTGTCGATGACATCGTAGTAACGTACGTCGGGATGCCAGAGTGGCACTTTGGCACGGCGGAATTCGATGCCGTAGAGTTCCGCAGAAATATGCATCACCCAGGAAATCGTTGCCTCGGCCGGGAAATAGCGGCGCAGCGCCTCCTGGTCGATGGAGAAGCGCTGCTGCTTGAGGCGTTCCTGATAGTAGGCGACATCCCAGCGATTCAGACTGACTTTGTCGAGTGGCAGGCCAAGATCTTTGGCCTTGGCCTGCCGCAGGTCTTTGAGATCGCTGATCTCGATTTCGCGGACTGCCTGCATCACTTCACCAAGAAACTTCTCAACCACTTCCGGCTTGCCGACCATGCGCCGCCGCGTAGCGAAGTGCGCATAGCTCGGCAGACCAAACAAGCCGGCCATTTCATGGCGCAACGCCCCCACCGCGTTCAGCAGCTCGATGTTGCGCGTGCCCCCTCGGTTGGTAAAGGCGAACTGGTAGCGCCGGCGCGCCTCTTCATTGGCGGAGTTCTCCATGAAAGGGCCGTATTCCGGATAGTTGAAGCCGAGCAGATAATTACCCTTGTCATCGCGCTTTGCCTGCTCAAGATAGTCTTGCGGCAAGCCCTTGAGCTCATCCGGAGTAAAGACAAGCTGCGTCTTGTTGTCGCGAAGGTTGCGCTCGAATTCCTGGCGGATCATTTCCAGTTGCTCGAGGATTTCCTTCATGCGCGCCCGTTTTTCAGGCGGAAGACTGACGCCGGTATCCTCGAAGCTTTCGAGCAAACCTTTCTTCAATTTGGCATCGACCGAATCGACGGGCTTGACTGCCAGCACACGTTGATAGAGCGCTTCGTTCTGGAACAGGCCGGTGGAAAATTCGTTGTACTTGAGCAGGCAGGCATCGGCTGCACTGCGCACCAAGGCATCGGGCGAGACGTTGTTCAACAGATACACCGGTCCTTCAACATCATCCTGGGTGATCTGCAAGGCGTTCCAGGCGCCGAAAACCGAATTTACATCGGCTTGCTCAACAGGCAGTTTTTCCAGCATCGCGACCTGTTGTTTGAGCTTTGTTAATCCACTATCACAAGTCAGCATCAGCGCCGCTGCATTCCATACCGGGATAGTTGGCCGCGATGTTTCGGTTTCGACTTCCGCATGTGCCGCAGTGGCAATATTGCCAACGAGAAAAACCGCCAGAGCGGATTTGATCAACAGGCTCAAGTCATTTGCTCCCGAATATTTTCCGCTGCCCTTCCTTCGATGCTGCGAAGGAAGGGCAAGTGCCGATTCGTATTGTGTATTGTGTATTGCGGTTAGTTACCGATGGTCGACGCCTGGGCCGACTGCTTGATCAGACTGCCATCGGCTTCCAGCAGATAGCCCTTGGCAACTGCACTGTCTGTTGCTGTATTGACGGCAGCCACATAGCTGGCGTGATCCGGATAGAGGCTTTGCAGCGTGGCGTTGTCGAACATCGTTGTGGTGCCGAACAGGAAGCAGAAACTGGAGCCGCTATTCTCCAGCCCATCGATGCCGCCAGCTTGCCCGTTGGCGGAGAGTTTGGCGATGGGCACATCGACATACGGTGTGCGGATGCCGCCAAGTACATTGCCGTGCGTATCCAGAACATAGGCGGGTGGAGTGCCGGCTACGCTCATGCGCGGCGCCGAGGCGGGAGGAACCCCACTGGTGAGCCAGTTTTGCAGGGCCGAGAACGCAGCGCTGACAACAAAATGCTGCGGTCCGGAATTGATCGGAATCCCGCAATCGATGATTCCTGGCACCGGTGCGGTGGTGGAGACAACTTCGGCATATTTCGGATCGTTGCCCTTGTCGAAGGCGCCCTTGACGGTATAGGTGTCAGCGTGTGAAGTGCCGGGAACTTCCCAGAGGCGGAAGTTGGCGCTGTCGTCCTGCATATCCGGATAGGACTTGAGCAGGAACAGGTCGCTCTCGGTCTGGAATGTCAATACCGGTACGCTGTCATTGCGGATATACACAATGTCCGGCGTTTCCGGTGTCGCGGTGTTGTTCAACGGGATTCCTGACAGTGATGCGCTGCCTGCGGGACGGCTGTGAATGAAGAAGCCGTCGAACAGCGAGGATCTCGGCGCGATGGCATTGACATAGGTGGCCATGTAATAAGCCGATTGCGATTCGCCGGCGGCGATCATCTTCTTGACCTTCAGTCCATCCAGCGGATCGATACCTTTAGGATGACGAACCGCCTGTGCTGCCTGAGTGAACATGTCATAGGAATAGGCATCGCCGGGATGGCTGAGTGAACCATAACGTGTCGGATCGAATTTTTTCAGCGGCAGGCTGACTACGCCAAAACTGCCACCACCTTCAACACCCGCCGCCTGTGCCGATACGCCGACCCAGGCATAGCCCTGACGGATCAGTTCATTGTGTGCGTTGATCCAGTCAGGTGCCGAATCGAGTCCGCCGCTGACATTCAGCCATTCCACGACAACCGTACCGTTGAATTTTGTAGCGAGGATCGGCCGATAGACCACGACGCGTGTCTTGTAATCAGCATGGCCGGCAACATTGACACTCCATTTGCCGTCGCTGCCGAGCGTGCCTGCCGGCGCATAGCTCTCCGCGTTGCCCGAGAGAAAATATTCGGACTGTTTGTAGCCGACCTCGGCGAGAGAAAACCGGGTTGCACTGATGAAGATCCCCAGACCGCCACTAACCGGGCCTGCGACCGTCGGATTGGCGGCTGCGATGGCCCCTGACGATGTCGCTGCCGGTCCGGAAGAGCCGCCACCACAGCCGGTGAGAATGGTTGCGGTGAAGATACCGGTCAGTACTGAAAGTCTGAGGAATGTCTGCATGGGGTTCTCCTTGATGAGCGGATTAATTGTACATGCGACGTCGCTATAAAAGGGGGGATTCGGGATTGTTTGGCAGGTCGGGATGTTAGCCGGCAGTCGCCTCCTGTATCATTGCCGGATGCGCCAACAACACGGCTTATTGTGATTTTGTGATTCCAAATACTCTTGAGAACTTTGTCGGTAACACGCCGCTGGTGCGCCTGAAGCGCATTCCCGGCGCGCGGAACGCTTCTCGCAACAACATTATTCTCGCCAAGCTAGAAGGTAACAATCCGGCTGGATCGGTCAAGGATCGCCCTGCGCTGTCGATGATCCTCGGCGCCGAGGAACGCGGCGAGATCCGTCCCGGTGACACATTGATTGAGGCCACCAGCGGCAACACCGGTATTGCACTGGCGATGGCTGCGGCAGTGCGTGGCTATCGCATGATCCTCGTCATGCCGGAGAACCAAAGCATCGAGCGGCGGCAAACGATGCGCGCCTTTGGTGCCGAACTGCTGTTGACGTCGAAGACTGGTGGTATGGAGGCAGCGCGTGACTTCGCCGAGAAGCTCCGCGACGAAGGGCGTGGCATCATCCTCGACCAGTTCGCCAATCCGGATAATCCGCTTTCCCACTACTGCGGCACCGGCCCGGAAATCTGGCGCGATACGCAGGGAGGCGTTACGCATTTCGTCAGCAGCATGGGGACTACCGGTACCATCATGGGCGTCTCGCGCTTCCTCAAGGAACAAAATCCGGCGGTGCAGATCGTCGGTTGTGAGCCGGAGAATGGTGCGCAGATTCCTGGCATCCGCAAATGGCCGGAAGCCTATCTGCCGAAGATATATGACCGGTCGCGTATTGATCGTGTCGAATCTGTCGGCCAGTCGGCTGCCGAGGACTATGTGCGACGTCTGGCCAGCGAGGAGGGCATCTTCGCCGGCATCTCGTCGGGTGGCGCGCTGGCCGTGGCGATGCGCGTGGCGGAGGAAGTCGAGAACGCCGTCATTGTCACCATCGTCTGCGACCGCGGCGACCGCTATTTGTCGACGGGCGTCTTTCCGGCCTGAACGCCATGTTGAAAGCATGGCGACGACTGTTTTCCTGTCTGCCGCTTGCCGCTGCGCTCGTCTCATCGGCGGCGGGTGCTCAGCCCATTGCGTTGTCCCTGGATGCCATAGAACACCCGGCATTTTCGGCGCGGCAGATCGCCTTGCAACTTGATGGCTTGTCTGGCGGCAGCGCCGACCTTGATATCGGCCGGCTAGCTGCCGCTGGCCGCGTCCTCAGCCATGTCCGTTTGCATTGCGGTGAGTTCCGCTGGTCGCCGCAGCGCGTCGAATGCCGGCATGGTGAATTGCGCCCGGCGGGTGTGGCGGCGCTACCGATGGAATTTGTCTATGTGCCGCAGCAGCGCCGCCTTGAGCTTTCTCTCGGCGACGGAGATATCGCCACGCTGGCGGCATTACTGCCGGAACTCGCCGCATGGCATCCGGGCGGCCGTGTCACGGCAAGCATCAAGCTCGATGCGGCGCACGCCGATGTGGCTGTGCAGTTGCACGAGGCGGCTTTCGCCGACAGCGCAGGCAGGATCGCTGGCGAGAAAATTGCTGTCACGCTCAATGCCACACTGCAACGTCAGGGGCGCGCGTGGAATTGGCAGGCGAAGCTGGATTGGCCGCAGGGTGAGGCGTATTTCGCACCGCTATACCGTAAGGGCGGCATGCAGCTTGCCGCCGCCGGACGCTATGCGCCGGAATTGCTAAGGGTTGAGCGCGCCGAACTGAACATCGACGACATCGGCACGCTCAACGGCACACTGCAATGGCAGCCGGGCAGCGGAGACGCCAGCAGCGGCGGGAAATTGCGTGCGGCGAACATCGATAGTGGGCCGCTCGATCTGGCCACGCTGGTGCCGCAATTCATTCAGCCGTTTATCGATTTGCAGGCGGGTGCAAAATTGCAGGCCAGCGGTAAAGCACGCATCGGCCTTACACTTGATGAAAAAGGAATTACCCGTGCAGATATTGATGTTGACGATGCCGCTATTGTCGCTGGTGAGACATCGCTAAAGGGCATCCAGACGAGGATTCCGTGGCGGCGCGAGGTGGCAACACAAGCTTCGATCCGCTTCGATGGCGGGAACTTCGGCAGTCTGCCACTGGGCGCCGCCGACCTGCCACTGGCGATGCACGGTTTCGAGTTTTCGCTGCCGCATACTGAAATCCCGCTGCTCGATGGCCAGATACTTTTCGAGGATTTTCATGCCGTGCGCAATGCTGGCAAATGGCAATGGAAACTCGCCGGTGCACTGTATCCGATTTCCATGCCGCTACTGACAAAGGCGCTCGGTTTGCCGCAGATGGACGGCATACTGTCGGCGTCCATTCCGAATATTCACTACGCCAACGAGACGCTGGAACTCGACGGTGCATTGGTAATTTCGGTATTCGATGGCTATCTTTCGGCAAGCGGCCTCAAGGTATTTGGCCCATTCGGCCCCATGCCGCGCGTGCAGGCCGACATCGAGGCACGGCATCTCGATCTCGGTATGCTGACGCACACTTTCTCATTTGGCGATATCACCGGCTATGTCGATGGCGATGTGAAGGGGCTGGAAATGTCCGGCAAGCGGCCATTAGCCTTCGATGCGCAGGTGCTCAGCGGTTCCGGAGATTATCCAAAACGTATCAGTCAGCGCGCCGTACAAAATATTTCTTCGCTTGGTGGCGCCGGTGCCGGTGCGGCCATCCAGCGCAGCTTTCTGCATTTTTTTGATACCTTCGGCTATGAACAGATCGGCTTGAGCTGCCGTCTCGTCAATGATATCTGTCTGATGGGCGGTATTCCGGAAGAGAACACGGAATCCGGCTACACACTGATCAAGGGCGGTGGCATACCGGCGCTCAACGTGATCGGCTACAATCGCCGGGTGCATTGGGAAGAACTGGTTTCCCGCTTGCAGGCGGTGATCGCCGGCAACAGCAAGATCGAAATTCGCTAGATTTTTTTATGGAGCGTACATGAGACATTTATTTTTGTTACTCGCGGTACTCGGCTTGACCGCCTGCGTCACCATTAACATCTATTTCCCGGCAGCGGCAGCTGAAAAAGTCGCCGACAAGATCATCGATGAAGTCTGGCAGATCGAGAAGGGAAAAGACTCTGCGAAAAAGCCCGAGGCCAACGGATCTGCTGCCGAAACCTCTGTCCCTGCTCATGAAAAGGAACTCGCCAAATGAAAATTACCCTGCTCAGTTTTCTGCGCCTGCTCTGCCTGCTGATGGCAGCGGGGATTGCCCACGCCCAGGGCAATCTTGAAATCAATACACCGGTCGTCGCGCAATTGAAGGGGGCGATGCATGCGCGCCATACACAACTGTCTCCTTTGTTGGTATCCGGTGCGCTCGGTCTGGCATCTGATGGCACAGTTCAGATGCACGATGCCAATGCTGTGCCGCTGGCGCAACGTCAGGCAGCGCAAGGACTGATCGCTGCCGAAAATGCCGATCGCATCGCGCTATATCGCGAGATCGCGCGGGCCAACGGCAAGCCGGAATGGGAACAGGAAATCCGCACGACTTTTGCGCAGCGCTGGATCGACAAAGCACCCGCCGGCTGGTGGGTGCAGGATGCGCGCGGTAACTGGACGCGCAAGTGAACGAGCGATGAGTTCGACGATCGTCTTTGATATCGAGAGCATTCCCGATGTTGCAGGGTTGCGGACGCTGCATGGGCTCGACGCAAGCTTGTCCGATGCCGAGGTCGCCGAATTCGCCTTTCAGAAGCAGCGCGCGAAAAACGGCAGCGATTTCCTGCCGCATTATCTGCAACGTGTCATCGTTATCTCCTACGCGCTGCGTGATGGCGAGAAGTTCCTCGTCCGCTCGCTGGCTGAGCCGGAGTCGAACGAAGCGCAGATCATTCAGCGCTTCTACGACGGGATCGAGAAATTTACGCCGCAGCTCATCTCGTGGAACGGCGGCGGCTTCGACCTGCCGGTGCTGCATTACCGCGGCCTGATCAACGGCGCTGTGGCACCGCGTTACTGGGAAATGGGTGAAGGCGACTACCGCGACGCGCGTGATTTCAAGTGGAACAACTACATTGGCCGCTACCATATGCGCCATCTTGATCTGATGGATCTGCTGGCGATGTATCAGCCACGCGCCAGTGCGCCGCTCGATCAACTCGCCAAGCTGATGGGACTACCCGGCAAGCAGAGTATGGCTGGTGATGCCGTATGGCCGGCCTGGCTCGATGGCCGGATCGACGACATCCGCGACTACTGCGAGACCGATGTAGTGAACACCTATCTGGTCTACCTGCGTTTCCAGAAGATGCGCGGCATGCTGACACCTGCCGAGCACGACACCGAGGTCGCCTTCGTACGCGAGCATCTTGCCGCACTGAAAAAGCCTCACTGGGAGGCTTTCCTGGCGGAAGGCTGATATCCGATCCGGATGATAGTTTCTTCATCTGTTTGAGGTTTATGCGCATGCGGTTCATAATCGTTCCGTTGAAAACCATTATCGATCAATGAATGTCTTTGAAAGGATCGCAATGAAAACCATCACTCTTTTGATGCTCAGCGGCTTGCTTTTTGGTTGTGGTGTTGAAACGCTTGGTGTGGCGGCCACAACAGCCAAGCTTCAGGCCGAGCAGGTGAAGCAGGGCAAAGAGACCCTGAAAACGGTCAAGGAAAACATTGATATTGTTTCCAAAGCTACGGAACAGAGTGCAAAACAGGCAGAGTTGGTAGAACAGACAGAACAGGCGACCAAAAACTAGATCAAGAGCATCATGTGGTATTGGTTGTTGAGCCTGGCCTTCGCAGCCGGATTATTTCTCGATGCGCGAGAGCGGAAAATGGATCGCCCGGAACTTTGGGCGGTTGGCGCATTCGTTCTCGCCGGTCTGGTGATTCCTTATTATTTTTCCAGTAGATCGCTGAAGCATGCAGAGGTCCGTACGGGAGGACCGGGCTGGAACTTTTGCAAAGCCTTCGCAATACTGTGGACGCTCTTCATGGGCGTTGCCTTCATCGCCGCAAAAATCAGCACTAGCGCAATCGTCAGCAAAGCCAGTTCCAGCGCGGAACAAACAGGAAGCGCATTCATCTCCGGAATCGGCATGAGCATGATTTTCGGACTATGGTTTTTTGTTCTGGTGGGCGTCATTGGAATGGGCGCATATTTGAAGAAGGCCACCATCGTGGAGATTGGCCCCACCGGAGCCCTTGCGATCCCCGCCAGGAAGTCCCCCCGAAAATCCACCAGCGATCAATGATCACCAAGGAGATGAACAATAATGTTTCCTAGGTGGAATGCAATTGATAACGACAAGAAAATTCTGATTGCAATCGTTCTGGTAAGTGCGGTTCTTTTGATCGTCAGAGGTTGGGGGCTGTATCCGACGGTCATGGATGACGAATATGCATACAGCAAATTTTCCAGACTGCTGCCCTTGGCTCAAGCGGGTTTCCCCGATTACATTTATTACAGCGTTTATCGTGCGACAAGCTATTGCGGCAATGGCTTTCTCAACTGTGCCAGGATTTTCAATGTAATTTTTTTCGTATCGGCCGCGCCATTCATTTACTTCATAGGGATCAGGATCACCGGGAAAAGAACCGCATTGCTCATTGCGGCCCTTTCCCTGCTGGCCCCCATCAATGGCTATACGGCGTATTACATGCCCGAGTCGATGTACTTTTTTTCTTTCTGGGTGTTCACCTGGCTGCTGCTTGGAACCATTCAATCTCGATCAATACGTGAATGGGCGTTGCTGGGTTTGACCTTCGGCCTGGTTTCCCTGGTGAAACCGCATGCCATTTTTTTATTGCCGGCGCTGGCAGGTTTATTTTTGGTTTTTCCAAGGCAAGACGAGGATGTCTCTGCATCTGAAAAGATGAGGCTTGTTGGTGTATTTCTCGCAGTTACGATTGCCGTCAAATTTGCGATAAGTTTTGCGCTTGCCGGAAAGTCCGGACTGACTGTTCTTGGTTCCGTATATGCGAAGCTGATCCCCGGCCCATCCTACTATTTCAATCTCATCAGCTTGGCCATGGAGAACATGCGAGGCCATTTGCTCGCACTGTTTCTTGTTTTTTCCATTCCTGCTGCCCAGTTTTTATTATCGATAAGATATTTTCATCAGAAGCCTGCCGTTGAAAATCCATCCAGTTTTGTGACGTTGTATGCAATAGCGGTTTTTTCATCGCTTCTGGTCATGACTGTATTTGTTACTGCATCGGCGATAGGTTCCGGGCCATTTGAAACGAACCTCAGGTTGCATCTACGTTATTACAATTTTGCCTTTCCTTTGCTGTTCCTGGTTGCGGCTTCACAACTCTCTTCCAACTCAAATTCTCCCGCTCTGAAGTGGAGGGCGATCGCGGCCATTCCTGTCGGTGCAGCGATTCTGTATGCGATTTATACAAGGCTGTCGCCTTACACACTGAATTTTGTGGATAGCCCAGATTTGCGCGGATTCACAATCAATTCGGCAGCCTTCTACTTTTTGAGCGCTTTATCATTCTCGTCTCTGATTGTCTGGGTTGCCAATCCACGGCTTGGTGGAAAGATTTTTGTTTATGTGTTTTTGCCGCTTTCGCTGTTGTGCTCAACAGCATTCGCCAGCCAGGAACTTGCAAAGAGACGGACTCCCGATGTCTATGACACGGCGGGCATTGTGGGAAGACAGTATTTATCGAAGGTTAAGACAGAGCGGTTTCCGCATGTCCTGGTTGTCGGTTCAGATCTGACTGGCATGTATCGAACAATGTTCCAGCTGGAGAATCCGGCGGCAATCGGCGAGACAACCGCCAATATCAATGCGCTGGCGACTCCCGCGTTGTCGAAGAAGCGACTCAACGAGAATGAATGGCTGCTGGTGATTGGTGATCACCCCTTGCCGGAAGGAACCTATAGCCATATTCCGATGGACGGTTTTTCCCTGGTCAAGGTACATGGCCCCGTGACTGTTGATTTCACGAAGTCTTCATGGCCGGGTGTTCTAACCAAAGCGCAGGGGTTTCTACCCGCAGAGCCTTGGGGAACATGGGCCGTTGGCAATGTAACCCTGGAGTTTGAAAAGCCGTTGCCAGAAAAATTCGAATTGCACCTGTGGGCTTTCACGTTCGGGCCTTTTGTTGGCAAGGAATATGTAGCCCATGTAGGAAATAGCTCAAGGACCTTTATTTTGGGTGCTGCCACCAAGGAGAAGCGGGTGATCGAATTCACCAATCCTGAAGGTGCAAGAACCATCACAATCGATATTCCCTCGACAATGTCCCCAAAGGAATTGGGGATGGGCGATGATGATCGAAAACTTGGAGTGGCCTTTGCCCAACTGGACATTCTTCCGTTGACGGTAAAGTGGCAAGCCGCTCCGACATTGGCAGCTCAGAAATAAATAGCCAAGAAAAAAGGCAGCCATGGCTGCCTTTTAAGTCGGTTACAGCGCAAAAATTACTTCACGCGGTTGCGGTATTCGTTGGTCCGTGTGTCGATTTCGATTTTGTCGCCAATGCTGACGAATAGCGGTACCGGCAGTTCGAATCCGGTATTGATCTTGGCCGGTTTCATGACCTTGCCGGAGGTATCGCCCTTGACGGCCGGCTCGGTATAAATCACTTCGCGCACTACCGAGTTTGGCAGTTCCGTAGAGATCGCCTTGCCGTTGTAAAACACCACCTCGCAGGCCATGCCGTCTTCGAGATAATTGAGGGCGTCGCCGATGTTCTCTCTATCGATCTCATACTGGTTGTACTCGCCATCCATGAAAACATAGGCCGGGTCGGCGAAGTATGAGTAGGTGACTTCCTTGCGGTCGAGCATGACGATCTCGAACTTGTCATCGGCCTTGTACACCGTTTCAGCGCCTGATCCGGTGAGCAGATTTTTCATTTTCATCTTGACCACGGCGGAGTTGCGGCCGGACTTGTTGTATTCGGCCTTAAGTACAACCATGGCATCGCCACTGATCATGATGACGTTGCCGACGCGGAGTTCCTGTGCGGTTTTCATGAGGCTTCCTGCAAAAAAGTTAATCGCGGATTATAGCAAGTTTTGGCAAAAACCTACCAGTTGACCGGCGAGATCGGGCTGTTCCGATAGATGCCCGGCCCAGGCGGCAGCATGTGGCGACAGTTCCGGCAGCGTGTCGCAGAATGCCGGCCAGACCACTGCCGCTGCACTGGTTGAGGTGCTATTCCAGGCTTGCCAGAAGGCTCGGCAGGCTGAGGCGGCCGAAGGGCTTAGTCCGCCGCAATACAGATCGAGAAATGCTGCGAGCTTGATCTGGTGAGCATCTGCATCCTGCGGGTAGATTTGCCAGACCAGCGGGTGCGCCGCCCATTGGGCACGGACGAAGGAGTCCTCGCCACGCACAAAATTGATGGTGCAGAGTGACAGC
>DAOLZE010000038.1:0-2022 GCA_035426125.1 Rhodocyclaceae bacterium | reverse complement strand
GCCGGTCGTAGTCTTCCTGACTGGAGAAGGGCAGGGCGTGCAGGATCAGGTTGCCCTGGCGCAGCTGCTCGCCGGGGTGCAGGGCCGCTTGGCCGAGACTGGCTGCCGCCTGTTGCAGCGCCAGGCCTGCCGGTACCAGGCAGCGCAGCAATACCGATCCGCCGGCCCAGCTTTTCAGCAGGGATGGCAGGGCCGGATTGTCGTAGCAAAACAGGGAAACGAGAATTTCTTCGGACCCGGATACTGCGGGTGGCAGGCCGAAATACGTACGACTCGCCGCGGCATCGGCCTGCCAGGCTTGGTGTTGCGCCATGAGCCGCGCTTCGCGCAGCAGGCCACCGCTTTGTGGAACAAAACCGGGAAAGAAAAAATACTTGTGCAACGGCAGGCGCGGATGCGGCGAGACGAGGCCGTGGCATCCGGCGATCCAGTCCTCGGCACTCAGGTATTCGAGGTTGATCCATACCGGCGGTGACGGGCGCGTACATTTCGTCATCGCCGCAATATAGGTATCGGGCAGTTCGCAGGCAAAGGTCTCGATGACCACGTCGGCAACGTCATTATTGAAGGTAAACGGTGTCGTCCAGTGCTGCACCGTGACACCTTGCTGTGTCTGGGTTGCAAGGTTTGGATCGATGGCCGGGCAGAGCTTGCCGAGGTTGGCGAGATCATCCGTCCACAGACGCACTTTCAGCCCGTGCTCGGTCGCCAACTGGCGTGCCAGTCGCCAGCAAACGCCGATATCGCCAAAATTATCGACGACACGGCAGAAGATGTCCCACTTATTTCCCTGCATCGCTGGACAAGACTTGTCTGGTAAAGTCAGAATCCTAACATTTGCCCATGCACCATTCCGCCATTCCTGACGATCCAGACAATCCAGACGATCCGACCATGCTCACTTCCTGTACCGACTGCCCGCGCCTCGCCAGCTTTCTCGCCGAGGTGCGCCAACAGCAGCCAACCTATCATGCGCGGCCCGTGCCGGCTTTCGGCGATCCACAGGCGCGACTGCTGATCGTCGGCCTGGCGCCGGGCATGCATGGCGCCAATCGCAGCGGCCGCCCCTTCACCGGGGATCATGCCGGCATCCTGCTCTACGAGACGCTGCATCGTTTCGGTTTCGCCAATCGTCCCACATCGGTGGCACTCGGCGACGGGCTGGAACTGCACGACTGTCGCATCACCAACGCCGTCAAATGTCTGCCGCCGCAGAACAAGCCGGAGCCGGCCGAAATCAGGATGTGCAATAAATATCTTGTTGAAGAGTTGCGCGATGCGCCGGAAGCGCGACTGATTCTGGCGCTCGGCAATGTCGCGCACAAGGCCGTGCTGATGGCACTCGGCCTCAAGCAGAGCGCCTACGCCTTTGGTCACGCGGCGCGTCACGCACTGCCCGATGGGCGCGTGCTCTTCGACAGCTATCATTGCAGCCGCTACAACACCCAGACGCGGCGCCTGACCGGCGACAGTTTCGCCGCCGTCTTCAAAGATATTCGCAGCGAACTTGACTCCTTCGCCTGAACCCTTCGATCCAGCCGCGCTGCTGGCGACGCTGCCCGACGACCCCGGCGTATATCGCATGCTTGGCGGTGCCGGTGAGGTGCTGTATGTCGGCAAGGCGAAGAATCTGAGGAAGCGCGTCAGTTCATATTTTCAGAAGAGTACGCAGAGTCAGAGTCCGCGTATTGCCCTGATGCTGACGCAGGTGGCGCGTGTCGAGATTACTGCAACACATTCCGAGGCCGAGGCGCTGATCCTTGAAAACACGCTGATCAAGCGGCTCGCACCGAAGTACAACATCCTCTTCCGCGACGACAAGTCCTATCCCTACATCATGCTCAGTGGCGATGATGTTCCGCGTCTGGCATTTCATCGCGGCAGTTTCGACAAACATTCGCGCTATTTCGGCCCGTATCCGAACAGCATCGCGGTGCGCGAGACCATCCACCTGTTGCAGAAGACCTTCCTCTTGCGCACTTGCGAGAACGCCGTCTTCGCCCATCGTTCGCGACCTTGCCT